>NZ_VWWG01000077.1:0-31677 GCF_011753085.1 Burkholderia sp. Tr-862 | reverse complement strand
CCCGCGTGCAACGGCTTGACCTCGCTGCCGAACTGCAGCCGCAGCCCGGCCGATTGCGTCGCAGCGACGCCGAGCGCGTTTTCGGTGGCCTCCGCATCGAGCCCGAGCAGACGCGCCGCGGCGGCGGCCGCACCGAGCGTGCCGAGCGTCGCGGTGTTGTGGAAGCCGAGTTCATAGTGGCGGCTGCCGAGCGCGAGACCGACTCTAGCCATCGTCTCGACGCCGACGACGTATGCGTCGAGCAGTTCGAGCGCGCTGCGTGCGCGCACCTGCGCGAGCGCGAGCAGCGCCGGCAGCAGCACGGTGCCTGGATGGCCGCGCACGCTGCTGTGCACGTCGTCGTAGTCGAGCGCGTGGCCTGCATAGCCGTTGAGCAGCGCGGCATGTTGCGGCGACGCCGGTGTCGCACTGCCGATCACCGCTGCTGCGCCGGCCGAATCGCGACCGCACACCGCCAGCAGCTTGCGGTAACCGTTGTCGCGAGCGCCGGCGAACGCGGCGGCAAGGAAGTCGAGCACGCCGCGCCGCGCGGCAGCGATGGTGGACGGATCACGCGCGGGCTCGGAGGACGCGATCGCAGCCGCCAGCGGGCGTGTGACGCCGCCGGCCGTGCCGTCGGGAATCAAGGGGGGAGACATGTCAGCAGTGGGAAAGTCGCGAAATGCCGCAACGGGCGGCGCAGCCGGGAACCTTCCGGTTCCTGCTCGGATGGGAGCGTTGGATACTAGCGAAGCATCCGCGCGTGCCCAACCAAGTATTCGAGCTTTCTATATCGCGTATTCGGCGTTGCTTGAACGGAGGTAGGTAACTTCGCTCCCATGACCTGCCCCAGCAAACCGGGCCAGTCAGTACCTAGTGAAGTTCGTTTTCGGAGAAGAAGGCGAACATGAAGAAGCGTTTTACGGAAGAGAAAAATTATCGGGTTTCTGAAGAAAGCCGAGGCTGGCATGCGGGTGACGGCGCTGTGTAGGAACCACGGTTTCAGTGACGCCTCGTTCTACACGTCGCGCGGGAAGTTCTGTGGCATGGAGGTATCGGAAGCGCGCCGACGGAAGGCAGCCGTCTACAACCACCGGTCGGCAGGGCCCGCCAGGTAAGACTCCCTCAATCGCGGAGGGCTTCCTACCTACGATCCGACCCATATTGGGCCGGCATGTCGATGCCGGCGGTGTCGCCTGCGTCGACGATCGTGCTTCCCGCGCGATCGCGCGTGAGTTCGGCGTTTTTGGACGGCCACGTATTCATGTCAGCGTGCCCCCTTTCAGTCAAGCGAACCGACGATCAAACCGCCATGCACAGATACTTGATGACGAGGTAATCATCGATGCCGTAGTGCGACCCTTCGCGACCGAGCCCCGACTGCTTCACGCCGCCGAACGGAGCGACCTCGTTCGAAATGAGGCCCGTGTTGATGCCGACCATCCCGTATTCGAGCTGCTCTGCTACCCGCCAGACGCGCCCGATGTCGCGGCTGTAGAAGTACGCGGCGAGCCCGAACTCGGTGTCGTTGGCGAGCTGCACCACCTCGTCGTCGCTCGAGAAGCGGAACAGCGGCGCGAGCGGTCCGAAGGTCTCCTCTGTCGCCACGTCCATCTGCGCGGTGGCATTCAGGAGGACCGTGGGCTCGAAGAAGCCATGCCCGAGCGCATGCCGCTTGCCGCCGGTCGCGAGCGTCGCGCCTTTGCTGAGGGCGTTCGCGATATGCGCCTCGACCTTGTCGACCGCCGCGTCGTTGATGAGCGGCCCGAGCGTCACGCCACCTTCGGTGCCGTGTCCGACCTTCAGACCCTGCACCGCCGCCACCAGTTTCGCGGCGAACGCGTCATAAACCCGGTCGTGCACGTAGAAGCGATTGGTGCACACGCACGTCTGCCCGTTGTTGCGGTACTTCGACGCGATCGCACCTTCGACGGCGGCATCGAGATCGGCATCGTCGAACACGATGAACGGCGCATTCCCGCCGAGTTCGAGCGTCACCTTCTTCACGGTGGGCGCGCTTTGCGCCATCAGCAACCGCCCCACGCCGGTCGAGCCGGTAAACGACAGCTTGCGCACGACGGGGCTGCTCGTCATCGCGCCGCCGATCGCCTTCGGGTCGCCGGTGACGATGTTGAGCACGCCGGGAGGCACGCCCGCACGCTGCGCAAGCACCGCCAGCGCGAGCGCCGAGAACGGCGTCGCTTCGGCCGGCTTCACGACGATCGGGCAGCCGGCCGCGAGCGCCGGCCCCACCTTGCGTGTGATCATCGCGTTCGGGAAATTCCACGGCGTGATCGCCGCGCACACGCCCACCGGCTCCTTGACGACCACGAGCCGTTTGTCCGACGCGGGTGTCGCGAGCGTATCGCCGGCCACGCGCTTGCCCTCTTCGGCGAACCATTCGATGAATGAAGCCCCGTAGACGATTTCGCCTTTCGCCTCGGCAAGCGGCTTGCCCTGCTCGGCCGTGAGGATCAGCGCGAGATCGTCAGTGTGCTCGATCATGAGCTCGTACCAGCGGTGCAGGATGCGCGCGCGCTCCTTCGCGGTCCTTGCGCGCCACGCCGGCCATGCGGCATTCGCGGCGTCGATCGCGCGGGTCGTCTCTGCCGCGCCCATCAGCGGAACGCTGCCAAGCGTCTTACCCGTCGCCGGGTCGAGCACGTCGAAGCGCTCCCCCGAGTCGGCCTCGCACCATTGACCGTCGATATAAGCCTGATGACGCAAGAGCGCCGGATCCTTCAACAGCGTTGTCAATTCCACAATCGTTCCTTCCGGGATAAAAATGCATCAGGCGGCCCGCGGACAACCCGGGCCGCGGATACCGAAAATTTCCAATGATGGTCGGCAGCGACGCCAGGACGCGGATGCAGCATTCGTCATCCTTCTCAAATTCACCGCTCGATTCGCAATGCAAAGTAGTGGTGACGAGAAGCGCACTACCCCGCCTGACGCCACGACGCATTCTCGTGACCGTGGGCCAGCAGCTTGCGCGCGATCTCCGCCACGCGATGCACGTGCGCGATGGCAGCGTCGCGCGCCGCCACGCCGTTGCCCGTCGCGATACCCGCGAGAATCTCGCGCATCTCCTCGACGGCCTGGTGCCCGCGATCGTCGGACGCGATCGTCAGCGCGCGCAGCCGATTGATCCGCGCAATCAGCGTCTGCACGATCTCCCATGCGACATGTTTTTTCCCTGCCATGAACATGCGCTCGTAGAAAGCCGACGTGAGCGCCTTCACCGCCTGGTGATCCTGTGCGTCGAACGCTTGCCGGATCTGGTCGATACAGGCAGAGAGATCCGCGACGAGAGATTCGTCGGCATGCTGCGCGCAGGCCATCGCCGCCTCGCCTTCCAGCAACGCGCGTATTTCGTAGATCTCGGCCGCCGTGTCGAAGTCGAGGATCGCGACGATCGGCCCCTGGTTCGGGATCGAGTCGACCAGCCCTTCCGTTTCCAGGTGCCGCAGGACCTCGCGCACGACGGTTCGGCTCACGCCGAGGATTTCGCACAGCGAGCGCTCGACCAGCCGCTCGCCCGGCTGGAAATGCGCGTCGAGGATCGCGGTGCGCATCTTCTCGAGCGCGAGCTCGCGCAGCGTGGCGGTGGGCCGCTGGACTTTCAGGGACGGCAGTGCGGGACTCATGGCCGCCGCCGTCAGGCTTGCGCGAACAGGCGCACGTCGCGCGCGTCCCAGTCGACGAGCGCCTGCGCACCGATCACGATGCCGTTGTCGTGCCGATGCGCGGCCGGCATGCGGATCGAGATTTCCTGCTGCCACGGTGTCGCCACCGCGTAGTGCATCGCATCGCCGAGATAGGTGACGTCGCGCACGGTCACGGGCAGGCCGGCGTTGCCGCTCGCATCATTCGCACCGCTGGCGCGCTGCAGCGAACTGATGCGCATCTGTTCGGGGCGGATCATCAGCGCGCCTTCGTCGCCGGCGGAGAGCGTCGGATGGAACATGTCGGACGCCATCTCGAGGCCGTTGGGCAACACACCGCCGATGCGGCCGTCGCCGTGCTTCGTCACCTTGACCGGCAGGAAATTCGAGTTGCCGATGAAGCTCGCGACGAAGCGCGACGCCGGGTTCGCATAGAGCTCCTCGCCGGTGCCGACCTGCTCGATGCGACCCTGGTTGAACACGGCGATGCGGTCCGACAGGCGCAGCGCCTCCTCCTGGTCGTGCGTGACATACAGGATCGTCACGCCCGTTTCCTGGTGAATGCGGCGCAATTCGAGCTGGATTTCCTCGCGCAGCTTCTTGTCGAGCGCGGAGAGCGGCTCGTCCATCAGCAGCACGGGCGGATCGTACGCGAGCGCACGCGCGATCGCGACGCGCTGCTGCTGCCCGCCGGAGAGCTGCGCGGGCATCCGGTCGCGGCACTCGGACAGGTGCACGAGTTTCAGCATCTGCTCCACTTTCGCGCGGATTTCCGCATCGGGACGGCGGCGCACCCGCAGCGGGAATGCGACGTTCTCGCCCACGGTCAGATGCGGGAACAGCGTATAGCGCTGAAACACCATCCCGATGTTGCGCTGGTTCGGCGCGACCGACAGCAGTGACTTGCCGTCGAGCAGCACGCGGCCGTCGGTCGGCTCCTGAAAGCCCGCGACGATGTAGAGCGTGGTGCTCTTGCCCGAACCCGACGGTCCGAGGAAGGTCATGAATTCGCCCTTGCGTACGTCGAGCGATACCTGGTCGATCGCGACGACATCGCCGTAGGTCTTGCGCAGGCGCTGGATTTGCAGGAATGCAGTCATGGCGTGTTACCTCAGTTAGCGCGTGCGCGGCGCACGACGGCGCCCGCCAGCATCAATACGGTCGTCAGTCCGACGAGCAGCGACGACGCGGCCGCGACGACCGGCGTCAGGTCTTGCCGCAGCGTCGCCCAGATCCGCACGGGCAGCGTTTGCAGCGTCGGGCTCGACATGAAGATCGACACGACGACTTCGTCCCACGACGCGAGGAACGCGAAGATCGCGGCGGCAAAGAGGCCGAGCCGGATCGCCGGAAGCGTGACCCGCAGCTTCACCGTGAGCGGTGACGCCCCGCAGATCAGCGCGGCGTCTTCCAGCGCCGTGTCGAAGCTCACGAGCGAATTGCTGATCGAAATGATCGAGAACGGCAGCGCGATGATCAGGTGGCCGATCACGAAACCGGTCATCGTGCCGTTCAGGCCGATGCGCAGGAAGAACGCATAGAGCGCGACGGCAAGCACGACGACGGGCAGCACCATCGGCGTGAGGAAGAAGCCCCGCACGGCCTCGCGGCCGCGAAACCTGCCGCGCACGAGCGCCAGCGACGCGAGAAACCCGATCCCCACCGAAAGCGCCGTGACGATCACCGCCAGCTTCGCGCTGGTCAGCAGCGAGTCGATCCACCCCGCCTCGGTGAACAGCTGCCGGTACCATTCGAGCGTCCAGCCCGGCGGCGGAAAGATGAGCCACTGCGAATCGCCGAACGACAGCGCGACGATAAAGAAGATCGGCAACAGCAGGAACAGCGCAACGGCCGCGCCCACGGCCACGAGAATCCAGCGCAGCGCGCCCAGGCGATCGAAATCGAGCAACATGTCAGCGACCTCCGGCGGTGGCGTGCGCGCTGTTGGTGAAGCGCAGCTGCAACGCATAGAGCGCGAGCGTCACGGCGAGCAGCACGAATGCCGCGGCGCCGGCGAGGCCCCAGTTCAGCAGTTCCTGCACGAGCTGCGCGATCAGTTCCGCGAGCATCATGTAGGATGGGCCGCCCAGCAGCGTGGGCGTGACGAAGTAGCCGAGCGCCATCACGAACACCATCAGCGCGCCCGACGCGACGCCCGGCATCGCGAGCGGCACGAGGATGCGCCAGAACGCCTGCCAGCGGCTCGCGCCGCACACCGCGGCGGCGCGCAGCGTCGACGGGTCGATGCCGCGCAGCGTGGCATGCAGCGGCATCACGAGGAACGGCAGCATGATGTAGGTCATGCCGATCGTCACGCCGGTCAGGTTGTTCACGAGCGACAGCGGCTCGTGAATCACGCCCATCGCCATCAGCGCGCGGTTGATCGGCCCGGTCCCCTGCAGCAGCACCATCCACGCGAACGTCCGCGCGAGCAGGTTGGTCCACATCGACAGCAGCAGGATCGCGAACAGCACGGCACTGAGCTTGCGCGGCGCGATGGCAAGCAGCCACGCCATCGGAAAGCCCACCAGCAACGTGACGAGCGTCACGACCGTCGCGACGAGAAACGTATTGCCGAACACGCGCACATACGTCGTCGAGCCGAGCAGTTGCTCGTAGTTGTGCAACCCGGGTGTCGGCTCGAGCACGCTGCGCAGCAGCAGCGACAGAACGGGCAGCAGGAAGAAAATCACGAGCAGCAGCATCGCGGGCGTCAATAGCCGGATGCTGCGCCAGTCGCGCCGCTTGCGCGCGGCCGCCGCGGGCGGATGCGCGACGGTACTCAATACGTTTGGCATGGTGCCTCCTTGGTCGGCCAGCGCCGGCACTTCAGTGCCTGTTACCGCCGGCCCCATGCAGGTTCGTTGCTCGGCCGGGCCGGTTCGATCCGGTTCGGCCTCCTGAACCGCGTTCAGATCCATACGTCGTTGCGCGCGGGCTTATTTGGACTGCCACGCGTACCAGCGCTTCGAGATCGCGTCGCGGTTCTCGGCCCAGTACTTCATGTCGAGATTGATCTGCGAGGTCTTGTATTGGTCGGGCAGCGTCTTGGCGATCGCCGGCGGCATCAGCGCGGCCGACTTCACGTTGATCGGCGCATAGCCCGTATCGGCCGCGAATTTCGCCTGGGACTGCGCGCTCGTCGCGGCGGCGAGGAACTTCATCGCCGCGTCGCGATGCTTCGCACCCTTCGGGATCACGAGCATGTCGGCGGCAGTCAGGTTCTGGTTCCACGACATGCCGACCGGCACGCCGGTCTGCGCGAGCGCATGCAGGCGGCCGTTCCAGAACATGCCGATCGGCGCCTCGCCCGACGCCAGCAGCTGCTGCGACTGTGCGCCGCCGCTCCACCAGACGATGTCGCCCTTGATCGAGTCGAGCTTCCTGAACGCGCGGTCGAGGTCGAGCGGATACAGCTTGTTCGGCGCGACGCCGTCGGCGAGCAGCGCGATTTCGAGCATGCCCGGCGCCGCCCACTTGTAGAACGTGCGTTTGCCCGGGAAGCGCTTGGTATCGAAGAGGTCAACCCAGTTTTGCGGCTGCGCGCTCGTGTACTTCGCCTTGTTGTAGCCGAGCACGAACGAGTAATAGAAGCTGCCGACCGCGGAAGTGGTCGCGAAGCGCGGATCCAGTTCGGCTTTCTTCACCACCGCATAGTCGATCGGCTCGATCAGGCCGGCCTTCTCCGCGGCGTAGGCGAAGTCGCCTTCGACGTCGACCACATCCCAACTCACGTTGCCGCTGTCGACCATCGCCTTGAGCTTGCCATAGTCGGTCGGCCCGTCCATCAGCACGTTGATGCCGCTCGCCTGCGTGAACGGCTGCGCCCAGTCCTTCTGTTGCGACGACTGGGTCGTGCCGCCCCAGCTGGTGAACACGATCGGGTCCGCCGCCAGCGCCGGTGCGGCGCACAGCGCGACCAGCGGGGCGATACAGGCGAGGCGTGATGCTGCGAAACGCGGGTTGCTTCTGCTGCTCATGGTCACTCTCCAGGGGAAACGGTTGCGGCTCGCGGCCACCAGGGCGGCAGCCATTCGAATACCTGTGTTCACACCGGCAGCGCCAGCCGCGCCGGCTGCTTGATCTTGTTGTTCATCGTCGTGTCGCAGCCGCGGTGGCGTTGAGGCCATCCGCACGCAGCACGCCGGTTCTGACCGGCGCCGTCAGTGCGCGAGCGCGAGCGGCTGCACCGTGCCGGCTTCCGTGTCGCCGACATAGATGCCGTACGCGTCCTGCCGGCGCTCGTGCACGTAGCGTTCGAGCATCGAGCGCACGGCGGTGTCGGTAATCTCGTCCCACGGCACCTGCCAGAGCGGCACGATGCGGATGCTGCTGTCGAACCACGGCGAAGCGGTGGGAATCACGCGGCCGCGGTAATAGATATGGACGCCCGGCTCGCGCTCGCCGGCCGATTCGAATACGGCGAACAGGAAGTCGAGATGCGCGTTGAGGCCGAGCTTCGCGAGCACGCCGCGCAGGCTCGCCGCGTCGCTCGCCGGTTCGAGCCGGATGCCGGTCGGCAAGCGCAGGCCTTGCGGCGTATCGACGAGCACCAGCCCGTCACGATGTTCGAGAATCGCGCCCACCTGCGCACGCGCGCCGGCCGCGGACAACGCGAACGCGCCGACGGCGCGGCTGAATCCGCGCGTGTCGAATACCTGCTGCGCGGTTGGTGCGGTCGTCGGTTCGGTCATGGCGTACTCCCGTGCTCACTGCGTGGTTTGATGAGATTATGGTATGCCATCTTATGGGCTACAACAATGAACATCGTATTATGGAATACCATGAGTCTAGCCGACCGAATTGGCAGACAAAAACAAAAACAAAAGGCCGCCGGCATGACGCCGGCGGCCTTTACTGTTCAAGCGCGCGTGTCGATCCCGCGCCGGGAGTTCGGTCAGTTGTCGCTGACTGCCTCGTCCTGCTGCCGCGCGAGTGCCGACAGCGCCAGCTCGGAAACCCGTTTGATGTGCGCGGCGGACGCCGCCGAAGCCGCCTCGCCGTCGCGCCGCTCGATCGCGTCGAGCAGGCGGTTCATCTCGATGTTCGAATCGCCGCCGCGTCCCGGCATCGCGATGGTCAGCGCGCGCAACCGGTTGATACGCGCATTGAGCGTCTTGACGACCGTCAGCGACACCTGCTTTCCGGCCGCTTCGAACAGCGTTTCGTAAAAGCGCTCGGTGTACTCAAGCACACGCGGCAGCTCCTGCTTCTCGAACGCATCCTCGATCACCGCGCGGACCTCGCGCAGTTGCCGCACGACCTCGGGTGTCGCGCCCTCGGCGCACGCGCGCGCGGCGTTGGCTTCGAGCAGGCCACGCAATTCGTAGATCTCGCCGACCTGCGCCGGATCGAGCCGCGCGACCACCGGCCCTTGCCGCGACACGGTCTCGACCAGCCCTTCGGTCTCCAGATGCCGCAGCACCTCGCGCACCACCGTGCGGCTCACGCCGAGCTCGTCGCACAGCGTACGTTCGACGAGCCGCGCACCGGGCCGGAAATAGCCCTGCACGATCGCACCGCGCAGTTTGTCGAGCGTCAGTTCGCGCAACGTCTTGGCATTGCGGTCGATTTTGAGGTCTTGCATGGGCGGCACTCTGGAAACGGGTATTGGCCTGCGGCCGGCCAGAAGCCGGGCGCACGCATGGAATGCCATATTATGACCTAACTGTCAGAGCTTTCCATCCCGCGCCGCGAGTACGTCGTCAGCCACGCGATCAGCCTTCCAGCCCCTCGACGATCGCGACCTGCGCGCGGCAATGCCCGTCCCGCTTCGCCTTCGCCGCCTGGTATTCGGGCGAGTGATAACACGCGAGCGCCGTTTGCATGTCGGCAAACCGGATCACAACGTGGCGCTCGAACGCCTCTCCTTCCAGCACCTGCGATGCGCCGCCGCGCGCCAGGAACACGGCGCCGAACTTCCTGAACGCTTGCGGCGCGATGTCCGTGTAGTCCTTGTACTTCGTGGGGTCCAGCACCTGCACGTGGGCAATCCAGTACGCCGTCATTTTCCACCTCCACTCTTTCGGGAATTTTCCCGGCACGGGTTAACACTCATGGCATGCCGTAACATGGTATACCACAATGAATCCCACAATCAACGCACGAAAGGAAGGTGCCATGAGCCTGATTCGGAAATCCGTCCTCCATGTCGAGACCCTCTACGTCGATGGCGACAAGGTCGCGGCAAAGCCGCTGAAGATGATCGGGGCGGTCGCCGTGATCAAGAACCCGTGGGCCGGTCGCGGGTACGTCGAGGACCTGTCGCCGGAGATCCGCGCGCTGGCGCCGCAGCTCAGCGAACACCTGACGAGGATGATCCTCGACGAAGCCGGTTCGGGCGATGCGGTCGAGGCGTTCGGCAAGAGCGCGATCGTCGGCCTCGACGGTGAAATCGAGCATGCGTCCGCGCTGATCCACACGCTGCACTTCGGCAACACCTATCGCACGGCCGTCGGCGCCAAGTCGTACCTCGCGTTCAACAACACGCGCGGCCCGGCCAATGCGCCGCTCCTGATCCCGATGATGGACAAGAACGACGAAGGCCGCCGCTCGCACTA
This sequence comes from Burkholderia sp. Tr-862, assembly GCF_011753085.1. NCBI lineage: Bacteria > Pseudomonadati > Pseudomonadota > Betaproteobacteria > Burkholderiales > Burkholderiaceae > Burkholderia > Burkholderia sp. Tr-862. Next base: position 21,473 of record NZ_VWWG01000077.1, on the reverse strand, counting down.
CCTGACGCTCCAGTTCTCGATTCCGGACGCACCGGCCGCCGACGAACTCGTCATCGCCATCGGCGCCGCCACTGCCGGCCGGCCGCATCACCGCATCGGCGACCGCTACAAAGATCTCGCAGAGCTCGGAAATGACGTCAAGAACCCTGCCGCTGTCAAATAAGCGCATCGCCCACTATCTCGACCAGGGTGCCGGCGAACCGCTGGTGCTGATTCACGGCGTCGGCATGCAGGCGAGCGCGTGGTATCCGCAGATCGACGACCTGTCGCGCGAGTTCCGCGTGATCGCGGTCGACATGCCGGGCCACGGCGCGAGCGACGCGCTCGACACCGACGCCGACCTGCAACAGTTCGTGCAGTGGGCGATCGAGTTCATCGAGGCGCTGCAGGTCGGCCCGGTCAACCTGGCCGGCCACTCGATGGGCTCGCTGATCGCCGCCGGCGTCGCGGTGACGCGGCCCGATCTGGTCAAGCGCGTGGCAGTCCTGAACGGTGTGTACCGCCGCACGCAGCAGGCGCGCGATGCCGTGCTGCAACGCGCCGCCGAACTGCGCTCGGGCACGATCGATGTCGATACGCCGCTGCGGCGCTGGTTCAACGCGGAGGAAGCGCAGCAGGCCGCCGCGCGCAAGGTCGAATCGTGGTTGCAGTCCGTCGACCTGGCGGGCTATGCCACCGCGTACACCGCGTTCGCGAAGGGCGACGAAGTGTATGCGGACGGCTGGCACCGGATCGCCTGCCCTGCCCTCGTGCTCACCGGATCGGACGACCCGAACTCGACGCCCGAGATGGCCCGGCAGATGGCGCAGGCCGCGCATGACGGCAAGGCCGTCGTGATCGAGAACGAGCGCCACATGGTGAACCTGACCGCGCCCGAGGAAGTCAATCGCGCCCTGCGTGCCTGGTTGCATACCGTGCCGCAGGCGGAAACCTTGAAATCGGAAGTGTGACATGAGCCAAGCAACCAGCCAGGAAGCCCCGACGATCAACACCCGGGAGCTGCGCGATGCGTTCGGCGCGTTCATGACCGGCGTGACGATCGTCACCACCGCGCGCGACGACGGGCAGCCGCTCGGCTTCACCGCGAACTCGTTCTCGTCCGTGTCGCTGGACCCCGCGCTGCTGCTCGTCAGCATCGCGAAGACGTCGAGCAATTTCCAGACGTTTTCCACCACGGGCCACTTCGCGATCAACATCCTCGCGGAAGGGCAAAAGGACCTGTCGAACACCTTCGCGCGGCCGAGCGACGATCGCTTCGCGAAGGTCGGCTGGCACCTGAGCGCGCATCGCAACCCGCTGATCGACGACGTCAGCGCGTGGTTCGACTGCACGACGCACGCGGTGATCGATGCGGGCGATCACGCGCTCATCGTCGGCAAGGTCGAGGCGTTCCATTCCGCGGGCTACGCGGGGCTCGGCTATTACCGCGGCGGCTACTTCACGCCGGCGAAGCTGTCGGCCGAAGTGATCGCCGGCCCGAAGGTGATCGTGAGCGCGATCATCACGCGCGACGACAAGGTGCTCATGGTGAAAACGGCCGACGGCAAGTGGGCGCTGCCAACGAAGGAAATCGGTAACGAAGGCGCCGACAAGGCGCTCGCCGAACTCTTCCGGCAATACCAGCCGGACGCATCGGCAAGCTTCATTTATTCGGTCTACAACAATACCGAGACGCACTACCAGTACATCTCGTTCCTCTGCAGCGCACCGGACGAAGTGGCGGTCGCCGGTGAATTCGTGAGCCTCGACGACATCGAGACCGGCGCGTTCCAGGACAGCGCCGTCGCGAGCATGCTCGAACGCTATCGCAGGGAGAGCCAGTTGAAGAGCTACGGCCTCTACTTCGGCGATCACAGCACCGGCACCGTCCGCCCGCTTCTTTCCTGAAAGGTCACATCATGCGTTTTTCGCTTTTCGTTCATATGGAGCGCGTCTCCGACCAGACCAGCCAAAAGCAGCTGTACGACGAGATGGTCGAGCTGTGCCAGATCGCCGATCGCGGCGGCATGCACGCCGTCTGGACCGGCGAGCACCACGGCATGGATTTTACGATCGCGCCGAACCCGTTCATCAACCTCGCCGACCTCGCCAACAAGACGAAGCGCGTACGGCTGGGCACGGGCACGGTCGTCGCGCCGTTCTGGCACCCGATCAAGCTCGCCGGCGAAGCCGCGATGACCGACATCATCTCGGGCGGCCGCCTGGAACTCGGCATCGCACGAGGCGCATACTCATTCGAATACGAGCGCCTGATGCCGGGGCTCGATGCATGGGGCGCGGGTCAGCGCATGCGCGAGCTCATTCCGGCGGTGAAGAAACTGTGGGAAGGCGATTACGCGCACGACGGCGAGTTCTGGCAATTCCCGACGACGACGTCGTCGCCGCTGCCGCTGCAGCAACCGCATCCGCCGATCTGGGTGGCCGCACGCGATCCGAACAGCCACGAGTTCGCGGTGGCGAACGGCTGTAACGTGCAGGTCACGCCGCTGCACCTGGGCGACGAGGAAGTCGAGAAGCTGGTCGGCCACTTCAACGCCGCGTGCGAGAAATTCAGCGACCTGCCGCGCCCGAAGATCATGCTGCTGCGTCACACCTACGTGGCGAGCAGCGAGGACGACGCGCAAGTGGCCGCCGACGAAGTCAACGTGTTCTACAACTACTTCGGCGCGTGGTTCAAGAACGAGCGGCCGATCAGCCGCGGCATGATCAAGCCGCTGAGCAACGAGGAAATCGCCGCGCATCCGTTCTATACGCCCGAAGCGATGCGCAAGAACAACGTGATCGGCACGCCCGCCGAGGTCATCGAGCGTCTGAAGGCATACGAAGCGCTCGGCTTCGACGAGTACTCGTTCTGGATCGACACCGGCATGAGCTTCGAGCGCAAGAAGGCGTCGCTCGAACGGATGATCCGCGACGTGATGCCTGCGTTCCAATAAGGGGACGACGCCATGAACGTGCATTTTCAGCTGTATATCGACGGGCAGTTCGAGCCCGGTGCCGCGACCTTCGGCAGCATCAATCCCGCAACCGGTGCCGTCTGGGCGCAGATGCCGGAGGCCCGGACCGATGAGGTCAACCGGGCGGTGACGGCGGCCGGCCGCGCGTTGACCGATCCGGCGTGGGCGGGACTGTCCGCATCGGCGCGCGGCAAGCTGCTGTACCGGCTCGCCGATCTCGTCGAACAGGCTGCGCCGCGACTCGCTGAAATCGAAACGACCGACACCGGCAAGATCATCCGGGAAACGTCGAGCCAGATTGCGTATGTCGCCGAGTATTACCGGTATTACGCCGGCATCGCCGACAAGCTCGAAGGCAGCAGCATTCCCGTCGACAAGCCCGACATGCAGGTCTGGCTCGAGCGGCAGCCCGTCGGCGTGGTCGCCGCGATCGTGCCCTGGAACAGCCAGCTTTTCCTGTCCGCGGTCAAGGTCGGGCCCGCCCTCGCGGCCGGCTGCACGGTGGTGCTCAAGGCGTCCGAGGAAGCGCCCGGGCCGTTGCTGGAATTCGCGCGGCTCGTGCACGAGGCGGGCTTCCCGCCGGGCGTCGTCAACGTCATCACCGGCTTCGGCCCGGAATGCGGCGCGGTGCTGAGCAGCCATCCCGGCGTGGACAAGGTCGCGTTCACCGGCGGCCCGGAAACTGCGCGCCACATCGTGCGGAACACGGCCAACAATCTCGCGAAGGTGTCGCTGGAACTCGGCGGCAAGTCGCCGTTCATCGTGTTCGCCGATACCGACATCCAGAGCGCGGTGAATGCGCAGGTCGCCGCGATCTTCGCGGCGAGCGGCCAGAGCTGCGTGGCCGGCTCGCGCCTGCTGATCGAGGCGTCGGTCAAGGAGCAGTTCCTTTCGTTGCTGGTCGAGCGCGTGTCGCGTATTCGCGTGGGCTCGCCCAACGAGCGGGAAACGGAGTACGGGCCGCTGTGTACCGAGCGGCAGCTTCGCAACATCGAGGCGGTCGTCGCGAGTTCTGTCCAACAGGGCGCGAAGGTACTCGCCGGCGGGAAGCAGCTGGAGCGCGACGGGTATTACTACGCACCGACCATCCTGGACTGCACCGGCGTCGAACATGCCGACAGCATCACGACCGAACTGTTCGGCCCCGTGCTGTCGGTCGATACGTTCGAGTCCGAACAGGAAGCGATCGAGAAAGCCAACAGCACGGCGTACGGCCTCGCCGCCGGCATCTTCACGACCAACCTCACGCGTGCTCACCGCGTATCGAAGCGCGTGCGCTCGGGCATCGTGTGGATCAACACCTATCGGGCGGTGTCGCCGCTCGTGCCGTTCGGCGGCTTCGGCCTGTCCGGGCACGGCCGCGAAGGCGGCCTGAGCGCCGCGCTCGAATACACGACGACGAAGTCCGTGTGGCTTCGCACGTCCGACGATCCGATCAGCGATCCGTTCGTGATGCGTTGAGCGGAAACGCATTCGCCTGCAGCACTCGAAGCCGTACAAGACCCTGCTGTGCCATGCCGCGTCGAGCCGCGCGCGTGGCGCGGCGGGCCCGGCTATAAAGATGGAGACAGAATGAAGCAAACGGAAAACGACAACGGCGTTCTCGCGATCGAGAGCAACTCGATCGAGTATGTTCCCCCGGAGGCGCGGCACGGCAAGCCGGCCGACCTGTTCACCCTGTGGTTCTGCACGAACGTCGCGCCGCTGGCCGTGATTTCCGGCGCCACGTCGGTGCTGGTGTTCCACCTCGATCTGGTGAGCGCGATTCTCGCGATCGCGGCCGGCCAGTTCTTCGGCGCGATCTTTCATGCGCTCACCTCCGCGCAAGGGCCGCTGGTCGGCGTGCCGCAGATGATCCAGAGCCGCGCGCAGTTCGGTCGATACGGATCGCTGCTGGTCGTGGGATTCACCACGCTGATCTACCTCGGCTTCTTCGTGTCGAACATCATTCTCGCGGGCAAGACGCTCCATACGGCCGTGCCCGCGGTGCCGGTACACGTCGCGACGGTCATCGGCGCGGTGCTCGCGACGCTGGTCGGCGTGATCGGCTGTCACTTCATTCATCGCTTCAACAAGATCGGCGCGTGGTTCATGGGCGGTGCGCTCGTGATCGGCATCGCGCTGATGGCGCCGGGCCTCGACGCGCGAATCTTCGCGCAGGGTCATTTCGATCTCGCGAACTGGTTTGCGATGTTCGGGCTGTGCGCGGTGTGGCAGATCAGCTTCGCACCCTACACGTCCGACTATTCGCGCTATCTGCCGACTTCCGCCGGATTCGGGAAGACCTTCGCGTACACGTACTTCGGCACGTCGCTGGGCACGATCTTCGCGTTCCTGTTCGGTGTGCTCGCCGTCAGCACCGGACATTCGACCGACGCGATGCAAGCGGTCCGCGAACAGACCGGCGCGTTCGGCTACGTGCTGATCTTCCTGTTCCTGGTCAACATCATCGGTCACAACGGGATGAATCTGTATGGTGCGGTGCTGTCGTTCATCACCGCCGCGCAGACGTTCCGCCCGCACTGGGTGCCCGGCCGCAACGTGCGCGTCGCCGTGTCGGCGGTGCTGCTGGTGGCGTCGACCGCGACCGCACTGTGGGCATCGAGCAACTTCATCGTGATCTTTCTTAACGCGATCTTCGCGCTGCGCATCGTGCTGGCGCCATGGATCGCGATCAACCTGATCGACTTCTATCTCGTGAACAACCGGCATTACCGCGTCGCGGAAATTGTCAGCAGCAACGGCGGCGTGTACGGCTCGTTCAACGTCAAGGCCATCGCGATCTACGTGTTCGGCATTGCGGTCCAGGTGCCGTTCATGGACGAGAGCTTCTTCCGCGGCCCGTGGGCGTCGATTCTCGGTGGCGCGGACGTGTCGTGGATGGTGGGCCTCGTCGCCACCGCGCTGGCTTGCTACCTGTTCGCGTCGAAGGACGTGTCGCGTTCGCGCGGCCGGTGTCCGGGGGGCGTCGGGGCTTTGGATTAACGAAGGAGATCAACCATGAATGAAGACGACGCGCTGTTCCAGAAAGGTTTGCCGATCCGCCGGGAAGTGCTCGGCCCCGAATACGTCGATGCGTCGATGGAAAAGGCCGACGCGTTCATGATGTCATTCCAGCGCGCGACCACCGCGTGGGCGTGGGGCTGGGCATGGGGCGACGACACACTCGACCGCAAGACACGCAGCCTGCTCAACCTCGCGATGCTGACGGCCGGCGGCCATACCAACGAACTCAAGCTGCACGTGAAAGGCGCGCTCAACAACGGCGTGAGCGTCGATGAAATCAAGGCGACGCTGCTGCACGCGACCGCCTATTCGGGCATCCCGCACGGGCTCAGCGCGTTCAAGGCCGCGCACGAAGTGCTGGTGGCCGAAGGTGCGTTGAAATGATAACCAATCGCTCGAAAGAAGTCGGATAGACAGTGGGCGATCACGCGCGGCGCAGTGCATCGCCACCTGAGTCGGCGTGAGCCCGCACGCGGAGTACAAGCGCAACCGACTTTCTTCTGCGTAAGAAGTCGATTGCCGCTGGAAGCGACCGGTTCGCGTCGCAATTGATTGGATGGCCGTCTGGAAACCCGACATCCGTGCACCGGGTTCCCCTTGATTTCGGTGCGGTTTACCGGGCTAGACTAATCTAGGTGTGACAAGGCCTAGCGGTCGGCCCCTTAAATGATAATCAATGAACCATCCATTTTCGCGCGGGAGTGCGGGCGATGGACGAACGGGCGGCAATCGAGCCGATTCTCGAGGCGCACGATGCGCAGCTCGCGCCGACGCCCACGCATCGCTATCTCGAAGCATGGGAGCTGTTGCAACGCCTCGGCCCCGCTCGCTCTCCTATTCGCGTTGCCGACCAGTTAGAAAGCCCTCTCCACTTAGCGTGTAGCGACATTGGTTTCAAATTTGAGATTATTTGAAATCGGCGTCGCTTGCAAAACGTTTGCCCAGGAATTTATGACACCTCGCTCGAGCACTGAGGCTTATACGGCCTTTCACTAGCCCGTGGGGAATCTGATCGAATGAGCGGTTTGAAATCAAACCACTGCCTTTCAATCTGTATTAATTGCTGTTGATCCGGGTTAACGATCCCTTGAAAATCCGAAATTCTGCATATTAACTGACATGTGTTACACAATGTAACATGGCGAGCCGTCCTCTTGTGGAATATGTGTCCATTCGATATCGCATACAGAACGGGGGCGGATCGACGGTCGTTGCTGCAGCAGATGGGGTTAAGCAAGAAAATCTTAATTCGGGATCTCCATCGCGGGAATTATGAAAAAGATAATAATGGAAGAAAAATTCAAACTGCCGCATTGATCGATAAAACAATTCAATAAAATTGAGGGAAGGATGAATTATTTCTCCGATTTAGCAAAAAAATATAACGCGGAAGTATTTCTTGCTATGCGCTTGTTGATCGTTTCCATTCCGGCTCGATCGAGGGCGAAATTTGATATTGGATTTGGTCGAGTGGGCCACCAGAGGTCTATTATATTTCGCCATTATGAATTGGGTGCCGGGGTATATGTTTACGGTTATGGCGCGAAAGAGATTTCAGTGCATCTTAGAAATGACGATCGGCTCCCCGACTTAATTCGGCATCTATTGTCTGAATATGCATTCGCTGTGGAATGGGATGGCAAAGACCTGATCGCGAGAATTAACATGTGGTATTGTGTGCCGTCCGAGGATGGCACGAATGGCGAGAGATTTCTTATTGAATTTCAAAATATTGCTTCGTCCATCCAGTCGGCTGCCTCGCTAGTTGCGCAAAATCCACAAAACACTCGACTCAGAATCGGACCAGCCTGGCTTAGGAGTGCCTCGAACATAGCTGCTTTTTTCAGCCCGGGGGTGGGTTTTATTATATTTTCAATATACGTAATTCACAGAATGTGGCCAATGGTTGTAAAATAAAAATAAATTAGTCGCCATAAAACCAGATGACGAAAGGTAAATTTTAAATTTCCCGGGCGATCCATTGCCATGGCAATTTACGGAGACGAACGATGCCAGCCAATCCTCCTTACATCGGCCAACCCACTACAGTCATCGTAGACGGCCTCGCTTCAATTTCCCTCAACTGGTAGCCAAATCAAAGCATCACCGATCTGTTCGGCAGCGCCAGCACGGATGGCTTCGAGGCACTCGAAGCGTTGGATGAAAATCACGACGGCGTTATAAACGCCTCAGATTCAGGATTCGCGAATCTTGAGGTCTGGACCGACACAAACGGTAACGGTGTCGTCGATCCGGGCGAGCTGCAATCGCTAGCCAACCTAGGAATTACCTCGATTGGTCTTTCGACACAGACTATTAACCAGTCCGACGGTGGCAATGAAGTCAAAGAGATCGCCACGTACTCCAAGTCAGATGGCACCACTGGTGAAATCGCCGAAGCCTATTTTGATAACAGCCATAATTCGTACTTCATAGGAAGTTATCAGCTAAACCCTGCGGTCCTGACACTAACCGCCGTAAGTCATCTCAGCGCCATGGACGCCAGCAGAAAGGCAAGAGACGCGTTCTGATGCGCGACCGAACGTACCCGCGACGTATGGCGGAATTTCATGTTCGGTCGTCTCTCGGACCGGCGCCGATTGGTGTGACTTCCACCCGCGGTCCCGCCGAGCTGTCCGTCACGAATGATAGGCTGCCTCACCGTGCGAAGTGACGTCGAGCCCATCACGTTCGCCCTCGTCGTCGACACGCAGGCCAATCGTCATGTCGACGACCTTGAATGCGACGACCGACACGACCGCCGACCAAACGAGCGACGTTCCGACGCCCCAGCACTGCGCAATCAGTTGCTCTCCGATGTGATAGTCGGCGACCTTGTTCAAGACGTAGTCGTAGACGCCTGTGCCACCCAGCGACGGCGACGCGAATACCCCGGTGAGCAGCGCGCCCGCGATGCCACCGATGCAGTGGACACCGAATACGTCGAGCGAATCGTCGACGCCGAGGATGCGCTTGAGCCCATTCACGCCCCAATAGCAGACGATGCCCGCGATCAGCCCCATCGCGATCGCACCCATCGGTCCGACGAATCCGCATGCCGGGGTGATCACGACCAGCCCCGCTATCGCGCCGGACACCGCACCGAGCATGGACGGCTTCTTCTTCAACGACCATTCGACGCAGGTCCACGACACCGTCGCCGCGCATGTCGCCAAGAGCGTCGTGACGAATGCGAGCGTGGCCGCGCCGCTTGCCTCCAGTGCGGAGCCAACATTGAAGCCGAACCATCCGACCCACAGCAGCGAACCGCCGATCATCGTCATCGTCAGATTGTGCGGCGCCATCGTCTCGCGGCCGAACCCCGACCGCTTGCCGATCATGATCGCACCGACCAGCGCTGCGATGCCCGCATTGATGTGCACCACGGTGCCGCCGGCGAAATCGATCGCGCCCTTCTGGAACAGGAAACCTGCCGTCGCGGTGGCCTTATCGGCCGCCGCGGCGCTTGTGTAACCGTCGGGGCCCGCCCAGTACCAGACCATGTGCGCGATCGGCAGGTACGAGAAGGTGAACCACAACACCATGAACACCAGCACCGCAGAGAATTTCGCGCGCTCGGCGATGCCACCGACAATCAGCGCTGGCGTGATTGCAGCAAACGTGAGCTGAAACGACACATAGATGAACTCAGGGATCACTACGCCCTTGCTGAACGTCGCCGCGGTCGAATCCGGCGTGATGCCAACGAGAAACGCCTTCGAGAGTCCTCCGAAGAATGCATTGCCCTCCGTGAACGCGATGCTGTAACCGTATACCGCCCACAGTACTCCGAGCAAGCAGAACACCACGAGTGTCTGCATCAGGATCGACAGCATGTTCTTCGCTCGCACCATGCCACCGTAGAAAAGGCCAAGACCTGGCGCCGCCATCATCACGACGAGCAGCGTCGCGACGATCATCCACGCAGTGTCGCCCTTGTTCGGCACCGGCACTGCGGCTGCCACTTTGTCATCCGCGAACACGGGCAGCGCAAGCAGCCCAAGCCAAGCCCATAGAATCCAGCCAATCGTCTTTTTCATGTGTCGTTTCCTCGAACAAAGACGTGCACCGCACCGCGACGCACGCGCGAACTGATGACGAACCAGCAATATTGGAATGAATGCGACACGACGCGGGTTCACCGCGTGAGTCACATCGCCTGAACCGGTCGATGACGGAACGCCACGCCGACACGGCGCCCCGTCACGCGCACAGTCACGCCAGAATCACTCGCGCTCGCCCGGAATCCACGACGTGCCGGCGAGCGGCACCCGAGCCATTCCGGCCGCCTCGACTGTCAGCGCGACGAGATCTTCACGCTCGAGGTGGTGTACGTTCTGCTTGCCGCATGCGCGCGCGATGGTCGTCAGTTCCATGTTCAGCGTCTTCAGGTAGTTCCGCACGCGACGCGCGCCCTCTTCCGGTTCGAGACGCTTTTCCAGGACTGCGTCCTGCGTCGTCACGCCGACCGGGCACTTGCCGGTATGGCAGTGGTGACAGAAACCCGGCGACGTATGGAGTGCCGCGTAATCGGCCACGGCCGAATGCAGCATGCCGTCCTGGAAGTAGGATTCGCTGTTGCAACCGAGCGCCATCAGGACCCCCTGGCCGATCGCGACGGCATCCGCCCCAAGTGCGAGTGCCTTCGCGACATCCGCCCCCGTGCGGATACCACCCGATACGATCAGTTGAACCTGCCCCTTCATGTTCAGGTCCTCGAGCGCATCGACGGCTTGACGAACCGCCGCCAGCGTCGGGATGCCGACGTTCTCGATGAAACAGGTTTGGGTCGCTGCCGTGCCGCCCTGCATGCCATCGACCACGACGACGTCTGCACCCGCATGCACCGCGAGCTTCACGTCGTTGAATGTGCGTGTTGCCCCGACTTTCACGTAGATCGGCTTTTCCCAGTCGGTGATCTCGCGCAGTTCCTGGATCTTGATCGCGAGATCGTCCGGGCCGGTCCAGTCCGGATGGCGGCTTGCCGAGCGCTGGTCGACGCCAGCCGGCAGCGTGCGCATCGAGGCCACACGTGGATTGACCTTCTGCCCGAGCAGCATGCCGCCACCGCCCGGTTTGGCGCCTTGCCCGATCACGACCTCGATCGCATCGGCACGACGCACGTCGTCTGGATTGAAACCGTAGCGCGACGGCAGGCACTGGTAGACGAGCGTCTTCGACGAACTGCGTTCTTCCTGCGTCATCCCGCCGTCGCCGGTCGTCGTCGACGTACCGACCTCCGTGGCTGCACGGCCGAGCGCTTCCTTGACGTTCGCCGAGAGCGCGCCGAAACTCATCCCCGCCACGGTGATCGGGATGTCGAGCACAATGGGCTTCTTTGCGAAGCGCGTGCCAAGCACGGTCTGCGACGTGCACTTCTCGCGATAACCTTCGAGCGGATAGCGCGACAGCGACGCGCCGAGGAACAGCAGATCGTCGAAATGCGGCACGCGACGCTTTGCGCCGAGACCACGGATCTCGTATAACCCGCGTTGTGCGGCCGCGTGGATGTAATCGATCGTCTTGCGGTCGTAGCCGTACGACTCTTCCTGCTGCAAGCGGGCGAAATGAATGGGTTTGACTTCCATGGCGTTTTCTCGATCGAGCGTGGATTCAATATTCCTGGTTCGCGTCGGCGTTCCAGTGGTAGAGCGTGCGGGCCGAAGCGATGCGCTTGAACGCGCGCGGATCGTGGTCGAGCCCGGCCGCGTCGAGCAGCGCCGCGACGGCGCTGACGTCGGCGTCGGCCATCGGCTCGAACTGCGCGTCCGCACCGAGCGACTTCACGTCGCCCTTCACGTAGAGCACGGCTTCATACAACGAATCGCCGAGCGCATCGCCTGCATCGCCACAAATCACCATCCGGCCGGCCTGGGCCATGAATGCGGAGAAGCTGCCGACCGAACCGCCGACGACGATGTCGCCGCCCTTCAGCGAGATACCGCAACGCAACCCGGCATCGCCGTCGATCACAAGCAGCCCGCCGTGCGCGGATGCGCCCGCGCCGTTCGACGCGAAGCCCTTCACGTGCACTTTGCCGCTCATCATGTTTTCCGCGACGCCTGTACCGGCACTGCCCTCGATGACGATCGTCGCGCGCTTGTTCATGCCGCCGGCGTAATAGCCGGCGTGGCCGTCAATCGTCACGGTCACGTCGGCATCGACGCCGACCGCGATGTTGTGCGCACCGTTCGGCGACGCAACAACGACCGCCCGGCCGTCGAGCACGTCCGCGCTGCCATGCAGGTACTGATTGACGTCCCGGACGGTTGCGCTGTCCAGGTCGAATGTCATGCGTTCCATACGTACATCTCCTCGGGTGCGGGTTCGAATACCTTGGCGTTCTTGATGTCGGGCAGATGCGCGAGCGAGCGGAACTCCGACGCGATCGCGACGTAGTCGTCGTTCTCGGCGACGACGGCCGGCTTGCACGCGAACGGGTCGCGAATCAGCGCCAGCTCGGTCGGCGTACCCATCAGGAACGTGTAGAAGCCGTCGAGCTCCTCGAAGCCCTTCTGCAGCGCAACGGGAAGCGTGTCGCCCTCGCGCAGCCGCCATTCGAGGAAGCGGCACGCCGCCTCGGTATCGTTGTCGGTATCGAAGTGAATGCCCTTCGGCTCGAGTTTCCGGCGCACGCCGTAGGGGTTCGACAGCGAGCCGTTGTGGACCAGGCAGAAATCCTCGCCGGCCGTAAACGGATGTGCGCGATCCGGCGTCACGGCCGACTCCGTCGCCATCCGCGTATGGCCGACCAGGTGCGAACCCTTGAGGCCGCCGAACGCGTAACGCGCGGCGATGTCCGCGGGCAATCCGATGTCCTTGTACAGGTCGATCGAGCGCCCGGCCGACAGCACGTATACGTGCGGGTAATGCTCGCTCAGCCAGTGCCGGACCGTATCGGCCTGCGCGTGGACGGTCACGACCGCGTGGTTCCCCTTTGCATCGACGCACGCTGCCGCGTCAACGGACGCCTTCAGCCGGTCAAGCAGCACATCCCATGGGAAATGCTCACCTTCATCCGTAAAGCCCGAGTACAAGCTCAGCTTGCGCTGGTTTGACTCGACCACGTCGCCGAACACCGCGAGACCGGCCGAGTCCGGGCCCCGTTCGGTCATGCCGATCAGCATCGGTACCATCAGCTCGCCGAGCCGGGCGCGCAATGCCGGCGTCTTGACAAGCAATCCTACGATTCCACACATGTTGTCTGCTCCTCAAAAAAATTCGACGTACTGCTTGATTTCCCAGTCCGATACGTGGCGCATGTATTCCAGCCACTCCATCCGTTTGAGCTTGAGGAATTCGTTGACCACCGGTCCGAGCGCATCGCAGATCGTCCGATCGGCTTCGAGCGCGTCGAGCGCTTCGCCGAGGTTCTGCGGCAGCACGCCGATGCCGTGTTCGCGGAGCTTCTGCGCGGGCCACTCATACAGGTTCTCGTTCGCTGGCGCGCCCGGCGACAGGTCACGGTCGATACCGTCGAGCCCGGCGGCGATCACGGCTGCCGTCGCGAGATACGGATTGCATGCACCGTCCGGCAGACGCAACTCGATCCGGCCGCCTGGCATGCGCACCATCGTCGATCGATTGTTGTCGCCATAGCTGATGTAGGCCGGCGCCCAGGTCGCGCCGGTCAGAGAGCGCCCGACGACGAGACGCTTGTACGAGTTCACCGTCGGATTGCAGAGCGCCGTCAGCGCAGGCGCGTGCGCGAGCAGGCCCGCCGTGAACTGGTAACCGAGTGCGGACAGACCCATGCCGAGCGCATCGCTGTCGTCGGCAAACAGGTTGCGCTTGCCGTCGCCGATCGACATGTGCATGTGCATGCCGTTGCCAGGGCGGTTTGCGAACGGCTTCGGCATGAACGAACAGATCATGCCGAGTTCGTTCGCGATTTCCGACGCGGCCATCTTGAAGAACACGTAGTGATCGCACGACGTCAGGCAATCGGTGTACGTGTAGTTGATCTCGAACTGGCCATTCGCATCCTCGTGATCGATCTGGTAAACGTCGATGCCGACCGCGCGCAGGGATTCGGTGAGCTTTTCCAGGAACACGCGGGTGCGGGACAGCCCCTTGTAGTCGTAGCAGGGCTTGGCCAGCGTATCGCTCGAGTCGCAGGGCTCGAGCGCACCCGACACCGAACGCTTCAACAGCGAAAATTCTGGCTCGAGGCCGGTAAAAAGCGTCCATCCGCGCTCGGTCAGGCGGGCCGCCTGCTTCTTCAGCGTCACGCGCGAATCGAACACCCACGGTGCGCCGTCCACATGACCGTCGCAAGCGATCCGCGCGAGTCCGGACTGCCACGGCACCGGCGTCAGCGTCGCAAGATCGCCGACCGCCATGTAATCCGGCCCATTCGGCTCGATACCGACACCCCAGATCGCGAAGCCCGCAAAGCCCGCCCCCGCGGTCAGCACGCTGTTCAGATGCGCGACCGGCACCGACTTCGCCTTGGCCACGCCGTGAATGTCGACGAATTGCGCGAGCACATACTTGACGCCGTGTTGCCCGAGGTATGTCTGCGCTTCGGCTACCGAATCGAAGCGGGGTACGCTTCCGAGCGCGTTGACCGGCAATTGGCTCGTATCGTTCAGGTTCATCGTCTCTCCTTGCAACTGCTTCGTTCACTGATTTGAGGAATCCGCCCGACTGACGAGCGACCCAACTGCGCGACATGAGCAAGCACCGCGTCCGATACGCTGCAACCACGCCGTCAACATGCGGAGAAATTTATTGTTGTGAAACAATAATTCTCCATATGAAACTCACGGTGCGCATGCCGGCGTTGCCTGCCTTGCCGGCGCACACGCCGCAATCTGCTAACCTTGCCCCTTTTGCCGAGGTCGACGATGCATACCGCTGACGACAGCAAGACACCGCTCGAACGCTATCTCGGGTCGACCATTCGCGAGCTTCGCCAGCGCCATGGCCTGACCATCGCCCAGGTCGCCGAACAGGCCGGCATCAGCCGCGGCATGCTGTCGAAGATCGAAAACGCACAAACCTCGACCGGCCTCGACGTACTCCACCGGATTGCCCAGGCGCTCGGCGTCTCCATGGCCGTCCTGTTCCGTAACTTCGACGTCCCGCAAGGCGGCGCCCAGCTCGTGAAGAAGGGCGCCGGCATGGAAGTGGTCCGAAAAGGGACGAAAAGCGGCCACACCTACCATCTGCTCGCCTACGACCAGGGTCCTCGCAAAACTTTCGAGCCGTTCCTGATCACGATGGAGGACCAGGCGGAGCGCTTTCCCGTGTTCGAGCATCCCGGCACCGAATTCATCCACATGCTCAAGGGCGTGATCGAATACCGGCACGGTCAACAGACCTACATCCTGCATCCCGGCGACACCCTGACGTTCCGCGGCGACGTACCGCACGGCCCCGAACGCCTGATCAAGACCCCGATCCAGTTCCTGTCGATCTTCGTCTACGGACAACCTGCCGACGAATAAGCATCCCGTCACGAGAGATAACGCAAGCCTCGTGCCAGGTTTATCTACAGGAATCAAAGATTCCCATGGATAAACACTCCGGGCGACATGGCACCTGTATGTCATCCGGTGCGCGCCGGCCTCTTGCGTGTTCCGGGTGCGGTTCCACGCCAATTTCGGTGCAGCGTCGCACTGATAAGGGAACCGCGGTTACGAAGATGTATCAGTGATCCTTATGCTGCGACTGTCGGCAGCGCCGCCAACGCATCCAGTGCCGCGCCGATCATCCGGCGTACCGTGGGCTGCACGAGCGACGCGCGCGCGGGATCGTATGCAAACGGGAAAGCCTCGTTCATGTACGTCGACTGGCACATCTCCAGCTGGATCGCGTGCACGCCGTGCGACGGCCTGCCGAACGAGCGAGTAATGAAGCCGCCCTTGAAGCGGCCATTGGCAACCGACGTGAACGGGCTTGCAGCGGCCTCGCGTTCGACCGCAGCTTGTACGGACGGCGCGACAGTCCGTCCTTCCTGCGTGCCGATGTTCAGGTCGGGAAGCTTGCCGTCGAACAGCCGCGGCAGCGTGCTTGCGATCGAGTGCGCTTCCCAGAGGAGCACATTCCCGTGGTGCTCGCGCAGTCTCGCCAACTCGGCAGCCAGTGCCGTGTGGTACGGCTGCCAGTACGCGTCGACCCGGCGGCCCTTCTCTGCCGCGTCCGGTTCACATCCTTCTCGATAGACCGGCTCGCCTCGAAACGTTTCGGTCGGACACAGGCCCGTCGTCGTCTGGCCGGGGTACAGGCTCTCGTCGTCCGGCGGACGGTTGAGGTCGACCACGTAACGCGAGACCGTCGCGCCGAGCATCGTCGCGCCGAGCGTCGTCGCGAACGCATACAGGCGATCGAGGTGCCAGTCCGTGTCGGCCAGCGTCAGCGCGCGGTCGGTGTACACATCGCGCAACGGCGTAGGTATCGCTGTTCCAAGGTGGGGAATCGAAATCAGCAGCGGCGCATCGCCGCGTTGCAGCGTATAGAGGTCATTCATCAAGGGCTCCGTACGAATCAAAGCAATGCATCCTCGGGCAGCTGCGGCACGGCGCGCGCGAGCGCGGGCCGGATCGAATGGTCGAGCACGGACCGCGTCAGCGCGACGATCTCCGTGACGAAGTCTTCCCACTCGCCCTGCCGATGCAGGAGAAAGAAATCGCGCCGGCCCAGCCGGCCGGACGGCAACGGCAGGACGGCAATGTCGCCGAGATAATGTCGCGCCTGCCACAGGCACAGCGGTGTCGAGATCGCGAAACCGAGCCGCGCGGCAACCAGGCTCAGCAGCGGATCCGTCGCATCGAATTCGAAGCGCCTCGGGCTGTCGATACCGAGGTGACGTGCGAACCGCTCCACCTGTTGACCGATCACGGACCGCGCCGTGTAACGGATCAGCGGCAGTTCGGCGGCCAGCGTCCGCCAGTCGGCCATCGGGCGACCGGCCACATGCGCGCGCGCGACGACCGCGACAAACGCTTCCGAGAACAACGGCACCTCGACGATGCGCGCATCGCTGACCGTGGTTTGCGTGCACACGGCGACGTCGATTTCCCGGTCATGCAATTGCTTGCTCAAGCCCGGCGTGATCCCGGACCACATCGAAATCTGCCGCGACGCGCCGGACATCGCGCGGATCAGTTCCGGTCCGACCGTCGCCGCGAACGAATCGACGCAGCCGAGCCTCACCGGCAGGCGGCCCGCGTCGGACGCATCGCCGACGCGCGTGCTGACCATTTGCGCATGCTCGAGCAGCGGGCCGGCCAGTTCGAGCAGTGCCCGGCCGGCGATATTGGGGCGCGGCGGGCGGCTCTCGCGATCGAACAGGACCGTCCCCTGCTCTCGCTCCAGTGCCGAAATAGCCTGGCTGATCGCGCTCTGGCTCACGCCGATGCGTCTGGACGCACCGGTCATCGAACCGGTCTCGCACACGGCGACGAATGCCTGCAGGGCACGCAGGTCGATTGGCGATGGGGTGCGTCGCATAAAGGCTCCAGATGCCGAGGAGGACGGCCATTCCGCCAATACACGACGAATGGTGCGCCGGTTCGGTTCACCCGGGTGCTGAATGAGCACTTCCGGGCACGTTGCATAAGTTTGCCTAATACAAAATTCGGCAGCATCACGGCTCCCTAGAATCGGCTCGTCGTCTACCCAGAGGGAAACCATGAGCCATTTCGACTTCATCGTGATCGGTGCCGGCGTGATCGGCACGTCGGTCGCGCATCATCTTGCGTCGCTCGGCGCCCGTAACGTCCTCGTCATTGAACGCAGCATGATCGGCGCAGGCACCACGTCGCAATCGTCCGGCCTGCTGCGCACGCATTACTCGGTCCGCCAGAACGTCGAGCTGGCGCGCTCGTCGTGGTGGGCATTCAACAACTTCGCCGAATACGTCGGCGACGACGAGGCATCCTGCGGGCTCGTCAAGTGCGGCTACATGATCTGCGCGCCGGATGGGGAGAAACTCGAGCCACTGCGCGCGTCGCTCGACGCGCAGCGGGCGATGGACATCGACGTACAACTGCTCGATCGGGACGAGGCACGCGCACGCCTGCCGATCGCGCAGTTCGACGACGCGGCGCTGATCGGCTTCGAACCGGAAGCCGGCTTCGCCGATGCTTACCTCGTCGCGACGAGTTTCGCGAAATCGGCACGCCGACGTGGCGTAAAAATTCTCGAGGGCACGACCGTCACGGGCGTCATCCGCGACGGCCGCCGCATCGTCGGCGTCGACACGAGCGCGGGCCGCTTCACGTGCGGCACACTGATCAGCACGCAGAACATCTGGACGCCGGAACTGTCCGGCTGGATCGACGTACCGCTGCCTGTCACGCCTGAGCGGCACACCGTGCTGGCCCTCGAATGCGACGCACGTTATTCGTTCCAGATGCCGGCGTTCAAGGACCTCGGCTCGCCCGGCATGCTCTATTACCGCAGCTACGGCGGCAGCCAGATGCTGGTCTCCGAGGGCATCGTCGGCGAAACGCTGAACGCGCCCGAAACCGAACAGGGCGACATCTCTCTCGATTACGTCGCCGAAGTCGGCGCGCAGGTCGCCGAACGTTTTCCCGCCTACGAGACGGCCGGGCTCGCATCGTCGTGGACCGGCGTCTACGACGTGACCCCCGACTGGAACCCCGTGCTCGGCAGCGTCGGCGACATCGAAGGGCTCGTGGTCGGCTTCGGCTTCTCGGGGCACGGCTTCAAGCTGTCGCCCGGCATCGGCAAGCTGCTCGCGCAGCATGCGCTCGGACACCCGACCGACGTGTCGCTCGCCCCTTACGCGCTCGAACGCTTCGCGACCGGCGCATTGCTCACCGGCAAGTACGGCCTCGGCGCCGTGTCCTGATCCACATTATTCCGACGAGACATTCCCATGCCCCTGAAGATACTGGTGCCCGTCAAGCGCGTCGTCGATCCGAATGTGCGCGTGCGGGTCGGCTCCGCCGGTTCGATCGAGACGACCGGCCTCAAGATGTCCATCAACCCGTTCGACGAATGCGCGCTCGAAATGGCGCTGCGCCTGCGCGAAGCCGGTCACGCCGCGCAGGTGAGCGTCGTCACGTGCGGCCTGCCCGCCTGCCAGGACGTGCTGCGCACCGGTCTGGCCATGGGCGCCGACGACGCGATCCTGATCGACACCGGCGACGCCGCCGCGTCGCTCGACTCGCTGGGCGTCGCACGGCTGCTGCACGCCTACATCGGCACGTCGCCGTACGACCTCGTGCTCTGCGGCAAGCAGGCGATCGATGACGACACCGGCGGCGTCGCGCCGATGCTGGCCGGCCTGCTCGGCTGGCCGCAGGGACTCGATGCAACCGCGCTCGCGCCTGAAGGTGACGGCTGGCGCGTCACTTGCGGCGACGACAGCGGCACCGCGACCTGGCTGCTGTCCGGACGCGCCGTCGTGAGCGCCGACCTGCGCCTCGCCGAACCGCGCCGCGTGACGCTGCCCAGCATCGTCAAGGCGAAACAGAAACCGCTTGCCGTCGTTCATGCCGCTCAATTCGCGGTCGATCTGGCGCCGTCGTCACGTGCATTGCAACTCGACGAGCCGACCGTGCAGCGCGCAGGTCACCGCGTTGCCGATATCGACGCGATGATCGCCGCGCTCGCCGCACACAACGTCTTTGCCCATACAGGAGTCTCCACATGAGAACGCTCGTTGTTGCCGAAGCCGCGGCCGACCATGCGCTGCCGGACGCGGTCCGGCGCGTCGTGACCGCAGCAACGGCACGCCGGCATCCGGTCGACGTGCTGGTGCTCGATCCCGCGGCCGCCGCGGAAGCCGCGCTGATCGAAGGCGTCGACCAGGTGCTCCGGCCCGATCTGCCGGACGCTGCCGGCCCCGTCACGCCGGAAAGTCTCGCCGCGTTGCTGGCCGGACTGGCACCGCGCTACACGCTGATCGCGGCCGCCCATCGCACGCTCGGCCGGAATGCGTTGCCGCGCGCCGCGGCACTCGCCGGCGCGGCTTTCATCGCGGACGTGACCGGCATCGCGGACGACGAGCGCTTCGTTCGCGGCCTGTACGCGGGAAGCATCGTCGCGACCGTCGAAAGCACGCGCGCGACCACCTTTGCGACCGTGCGCGCATCGTCGTTCGCGGCGGCAGCCGCGCGAGCCGAACCGGCACCGATCGATGCCGTGGATGCGCCGCCCGCATTCGCCGCGACGACGCTCGTCGCACGCAACGGCGCCCAGGCGGCCGGCATCGATCTCGCGAATGCGACGATCGTCGTGTCGGGTGGACGCGGGCTCGCGTCCGGCGAGAACATGGCGCGGCTCGGCACGCTCGCCTCGCGCTTCGGCGCAGCCCTCGGCGCATCGCGCGCCGCGGTCGACGCCGGCTATGCACCCAACGCGATTCAGGTCGGGCAAACCGGCAAGACCGTCGCGCCCGACGCCTATCTTGCATTCGGAATCTCGGGTGCCATTCAGCACCTGGCCGGCATGAAGGATTCGAAGTGGATCGTCGCCGTCAACAAGGATCCCGATGCACCCATCTTCTCGTTTGCGGATGTGGGCTTCGTGGGGGATCTGTTCGACGTGATGGCCGCGATCGAACGTCACGTCGATGCCGGGACGAGCGCATGACGGGCGCCGATTCCGGGGAAGACATCGTCCCGCGCGTGCCTGCGCCACGTTCCCCCAATGGGGGTGCGCCATCTGCGGCGCACTACTCGTCCGTCCGGTTCATCGATTGCACGCAGGTCGCGCCCGAAGCTTGGGCAAACGGCGCCGGCATCACGCGAACGATTGCAAGCCGCATCAACCAGGAAGGCAACATCGACTGGCGGATCAGTCTCGCGACACTCGACGGGGCCGCCCGCTTCTCGCGCTTTCCGGGCGTCGACCGGATCATCGTCCCGGTCGACAACTCGAGTGTCGAACTCCACGCGCAGGACGGGCATCTTGTCGCCCACCCACTCGTGCCTGCACACTTCCCCGGCGATTTGCAGGTATGGGCCACCGACATTGTTCGACCCACGCACGTGCTCAACGTGATGACACGCCGCGTCGCCTGCCGAGCTACCGTGACCGTGGCGACGCATTCGCGTCGCGTCACGACGGCGTCCACGCATCTGCTGATTTGCGCGTCCGGCCAATGGCGCTTCAGCAGCACCGCGCTCAACACCCAGACGCTGCTGCCGATGCAGGGACTGTGGCTTGACGGCCGCAGCGAGGAACTCGATCTGAGCTCCGTCGCACTTGACGCCCGCCTGATCTCGATTGCACTCGAGCCGGTTGAATACTGATACCTAACCCTCTATCCGTTCATGTCTCACGTTTCCCTTATCGAACACTACGGCCCGCGCGAATCGATGGAATACGACGTCGTGATCGTCGGCGGCGGCCCCGCCGGGCTGTCGGCGGCGATCCGGCTCAAGCAGTTGGCCGCCGAGAAGGGCACCGAGATCGGCGTGTGCGTGCTCGAGAAGGGTTCCGAGATCGGCGCGCACATCCTGTCGGGCGCGGTGATGGACCCGCGCGCGATCAACGAACTGTTCCCCGACTGGAAGGAACGCGGCGCGC
>NZ_VWWG01000076.1:0-32480 GCF_011753085.1 Burkholderia sp. Tr-862 | reverse complement strand
ATCATCCGGCGGCGCCGGCTGCTGATGCTGCTGTGCGTCGCGGCGACGCTCGCGCTCGGCCTGTCCGCGACGCGCCTGAAGCTCGATCCGGGCTTCAACAAGATGATTCCGATGCAGCACCCGTACATGCAGGTGTTCGAGCGCTACGCGGGCGCGTTCCCCGGCGCGAACACGATCCTGGTCAGCCTGCGCTGGAAGGGCGACGGCGACATTTACAACCAGACGTTCATGGACGCGCTGCGCCACGCGACCGACGACGTGTTCTTCATCCCCGGCGTGAACCGCTCGCGCGTGTTCTCGCTGTTCACGCCGAACGTCCACTACACCGAGGTGACCGAAGCCGGCTTTCGCGGCGACGTGGTCGTGCCCGGCCAGTTCTCGAGCGCGAACCCGGACGATCTCGCGAAGGTGCGCCGCAACGTCGCGCGCTCCGGGCAGATCGGCCGGCTCGTCGGCAACGACCTGAAGTCGGCGCTGATCCGCGCGGAGCTGCGCGAGACCGATCCGGCCACCGGCAAGCGGCTCGACTACAGCGCGGTCGCGCGTCAGCTCGAGGAAATCCGCGCGCGGTATGCGAAGCAGGGCATCGACGTGAACATCATCGGCTTCGCGAAGCTGGTGGGCGACGTCGAAGCGGGGATCGCCGGCGTAATGGCGTTCTTCGCGCTGGCGTTCCTCGTGACGGCCGCGCTGCTGTTCGCCTATACACGCTCGCTGAAGACGACCGTGCTCGCGCTGATCGTCGCGCTGCTGCCGGTCGTCTGGCTGCTCGGCGCGCTGCCGGTGCTCGGGCTCGGCATTGACCCGATGTCGATCCTCGTGCCGTTCCTGATCTTCTCGATCGGCGTGTCGCACGCGGTGCAGATGACCAATGCGTGGAAGCAGGCGCTGGTGCGCGGCGCGTCGTCGGCCG
Source organism: Burkholderia sp. Tr-862 (assembly GCF_011753085.1). Lineage (NCBI taxonomy): Bacteria > Pseudomonadati > Pseudomonadota > Betaproteobacteria > Burkholderiales > Burkholderiaceae > Burkholderia > Burkholderia sp. Tr-862. The sequence goes on along the minus strand of NZ_VWWG01000076.1, from coordinate 31,567 downwards.
AGGCCGCGCGCGACGCGTTCCGCAAGCTGTTCGTGCCGGGCACGGTCGCGCTGCTGACCAACGCGCTCGGCTTCATGGTGATCATGCGGATCAGGATCGACATCGTGCGCGAGCTCGGCATCACCGCGTGCCTCGGCGTGCTGCTGATGATCGTCACCAACAAGGTGTTCCTGCCGATCCTGCTGTCGTACACGCGCCTCGAACGCGGCACGCTGGCCCGTGCGCAGCGCACGGCGGCGGCCGGCGGCAGCCCGCTGTGGTCGCGCTTCGCGCTGTTCGCGCGCCCGGCGCCGGCGCTCGGCGTGTTCGCCGTGGCGCTCGCGCTGCTCGCGTACGGGGCGCTCGAATCGCGCAAGCTGGAGATCGGCGACATCGGCACCGGCGCGCCGGAGCTGCGCGCGAACTCGCGCTACAACGTCGACAACGCGGCGATCACGCACCAGTACAACATCGGCGTCGACGTGCTGTCGGTGATCGTCGAGACGACCGGCTTTGACGACGCATGCCTGCATTACCCCGTGATGAGCGCGATCGAGCGGTTCGAGATGAACATGCGCGGCGTGGCCGGCGTGCAGTCGGTGACGAGCGTCGCGTCGCAGGGCAAGGTGTTCATCGCCGCGTTCAACGAAGGCAACCCGCGCTGGGCTGCGCTGCCGCGCTCCAGCGACGGGCTCACGCAGGGTTCCAACGCGTTCGACCCCGACAACGGGATGAACACGGCGAACTGCAAGGCGATCCAGGTGCTGATCTACACGAAGAACCACGAAGGCACGACCATCGCGCACATCGTCGACGAGATCAAGCGCTACGCGGCCGACAACCCGACGCCGAACGTCGCGTTCCGGCTCGCGGGCGGCAACGTCGGCGTGATGGCCGCGACCAACGAGGCGGTCGGCGACGCGGAGATCGCGATGCTGCTGTCGATCTTCGGCGCGATCGCGCTGCTCTGCGCGGTCACGTTCCGCTCGTGGCGCGCGGTGCTGTGCATCGTCGTGCCGCTCACGCTGGTGTCGATCCTGTGCAACGCGGTGATGGCGCGGCTCGGCATCGGGCTGAAGGTTGCGACGCTGCCGGTGATCACGCTCGGCGTCGGGGTCGGCGTCGACTACGGGATCTACCTGTACGAGCGCCTGCAGCACGACCTCCGCCACGGCGCGACGTTGCCCGACGCGTTCGCCGATGCGATGCGCCAGCGCGGCACCGCGGCGCTGTTCACGGCCGTCACGATGTTCATCGGTGTCGGCACGTGGGCGTTCTCCGCGCTGAAGTTCCAGGTCGACATGGGCGTGCTGCTCGCGTTCATGTTCCTCGTGAACCTGTTCGGCGCGGTATTCCTGCTGCCCGCGCTGGCCGCATGGCTCGGCGTCGAGCGCGCCGAGCGCCGCGTGTCGCGCGAGCCGCAGCCGGCGTCGCCGCAGGCCGCGCCGACCGCCGCGCTCGAGCCGACGCGCGCGCTCGAATCCGGCAATCCGGTGCGCTGAGCGACCAACCTCCACCCAACCCCGGTGCGCGGCGGGCCGCCGCGCGTTCCCCACAGAGGAGTCAACCCACATGTCCGCACGCCCTTACAAGATCGAAGCCCAGCCGCTCGCGCAGCGCTATGCGCGCGGCTGGCACTGCCTCGGGCTCGCCCGCGACTACAAGGACGGCAAGCCGCACACGCTGAACATCTTCGGCCGCAAGCTCGCCGCGTTCGCCGATTCGACCGGCAAGATCAACGTCGTTGACGCCTACTGCCCGCACATGGGCGCCGATCTGAGCCTCGGCACGGTCGAAGGCGACAACCTCGTCTGCCCGTTCCACGGCTGGGCGTGGAGCGGGGAAGGGCAGTGCGCGTCGATCCCGTACTGCAAGCGGATCCCGCCGAAGGCGCGCATCGGCGCGTGGCCGGCCTGCGAGGAGAACAACCTGCTGTTCGTGTGGAACGACCCGGAAGGCAACGCGCCGCCGCCGGAAGTCGCGATTCCGCGCCTCGACGTGTGCTTCTCCGACGAATGGTCGGACTGGGTCGTCGACAAGATGGTCATCCAGGCCAACTGCCGCGAACTGGTCGACAACATCTCGGATGTCGCGCACTTCGCGACCGTGCACCACGCGCCGATCGACTATTTCGCGAACCTGTTCGAGGATCACAAGGCGACGCAGCTGATGGTCGGGCGCAGCGAGAAGCTCGGCGGCGACAGCCTGACCGCGCTGTCGACGTATTTCGGGCCGGCCGTGCACATCACGCAGATGACGGGGCAGAGCAACGGGCAGCCGATCCACTCGGTGCTGCTGAACTGCCACGTGCCGATCGACATGAACAGCTTCGAGCTGCGCTACGGCGTGATCGTGAAGAAGGTGGCCGGGCTCAGCGACGAGCAGAACATGGAGATCGCGAACGCGTACGTGAAGGAAGCGCAGCGCGCGTTCTACGAGGACGTCGACATCTGGCACAGCAAGACGCGTATCGACAACCCGCTGCTGTGCGAAGGCGACGGGCCGCTGTACCAGATGCGCGACTGGTATTCGCAGTTCTACCTGGACGCGGCCGACGTGCGGCCGTCGAGCGTCGCGCGCAAGGCGTTCGAGATGACGATCCGCGACGGCGGGACGCCGCCGGCGCTGCATCACGTGTTCGAACCGCGGTAACGGCGTCGCGCGGCAAAAAAAGGGGAGGGTCGCGTTACCCCCTCCCGATTGCCGCCGAGGCCCGCCAGGCAAGGCGGACACGCTATCGTGCGCCTGCGTCGCATCGAAAAGAGCTTGACGGATCGGCCGGCACCGCGTAGTGTCCGAGACCGAAGTCTTCAAGAAGTTCGATTGCTCATCATTGGCCGCACAGCACATTGTGCGGCAGTCGTTGGTCTCTCCCTCTTTGATTCTTTCTGTGCCCGTTGTGGGCGCTGTTCTCAATCGTATTAAGGAAGTATTTGTGGATACCGGTACCGTCAAGTGGTTCAACGAAACCAAGGGCTTTGGTTTCATCTCCCCGGACAACGGCGGCGACGATCTGTTCGCCCATTTCTCTGAAATTCGCGGCACGGGCTTCAAGACCCTGGCCGAAGGTCAGAAAGTCAGCTACGAAGTGAAGCGTGGCCCGAAGGGCCTGCAAGCGTCGAACATCACGCCGCAGTAAGCCGTGTCGGCACCGGCCGCCGAATGGCGGCCGCTGCCGGACGGAGCTCGCGCGGATGCCGGCCCTAGCCGGTGTCCTGCGCGTTCCGACGCACACGACCGATGCATCGCGGTATACACGATGCATCGGTCGTGTGCTTCCCTCATTCATCGCAGGTCTGTACGACGTGCGATTCAACGCCCTCGCGAAGCGTTCGCCGCGTCGCCAGCGGCCCATGCTGCAACCCGTAGGCCGTCGCCATGCCGCACGTGGCGCGGTCCCGACTTTGCGCGGTGCTGATCGCACCGCCGCCACTGACCGCCCGACCGCCGCAATGCGCCGGGCTCCGATTGCAAGATGGGCCCGTCGCCCGTCTGAACGAATTGAAACCCGGCATCCTGCCGGCGGCCGTCCCGTTGCGGGCCACGGCGCCGGTGAGCTCGCCGTGGCCGCGGTCATTCACCTTCTCTGGAGGAATTGGTTTGGCAAAAGAAGAACTGTTGGAACTGGACGGAATCGTCGACGAAGTGCTGCCGGACAGCAAATACCGTGTCACGCTGGAAAACGGCGTTGTGGTCGGCGCGTACGCGTCGGGCCGCATGCGCAAGAACCACATCCGCATTCTCGCGGGTGATCGTGTGACGCTGGAACTGTCGATGTACGACCTGACGAAGGGGCGCATCAACTTCCGTCACAAGGACGCGAACTCGACGCGTCCGCCGCGCAGCGGGCAACCGCGTCGCTAAGCAGTAACGGTCGGGCGCGCAACGCTGCTCCGATCGAAACCCGTCCGGCCATCTCATGCGGCCGGGCACACCGGATGGACGGCGTGATCAGCGCCGTTCGTCGGTCGCCGGCGGCGGTGCAGTGCCGCGGCGGCCAAGGTCCTCTTTTCCGGTCGCACTGCGTGTGCAACGCTCAAGCGGCCGTGTCCCGCAGGAACTCATCGATGAGCGTCGCGAAATGCGGCGCTCACGGTCGCGCTCGCGCAGAACACGCGCGTGTCGTCGCGGTTCGCGGGCGGCTTTACGCGCAAGCCGGCGCGGTCGTACACTCGTCGGCAGTTCACGGCCCGCGCGCGTGGCTTTCAATTCCTTCAATCCCTTCAGTCGCATTCAGCGCGCCCACGACCGTGCAGGCAGGACTATCGTCGCGCGACGCCAGGAGGCGCCATGAATGCAGACGCAGCCCCCGCATCCCCATCGGTTCAGGACCGCATCCGGCACGTGTTCGTGCTGATGCTCGAGAACCGCTCGTTCGATCACCTGTTCGCGCTGTCGGGCATCGCCGACATCGTCGCCGCGTCGCCGCGTAACAGCAACGCATACGGCGGCGAGGTCTATCCGTTCGGCGGCGGCGCGCCCGACCGGATGCCGACCGACCCGTGCCACGAGTTCACCGACGTGCTCGAGCAGCTCTGCGGTGCCGGCGTGCCGTTCGTGAAAGGGCAGCCGTATCCGGCCGTCGGCAATTCGGGGTTCGTGTCGAACTACGCGACGTCGCATGCCGAAGGCACGCCACCGCAGCCGGCCGACGTAAGCAAGATCATGCAGGGCGTCGACGTGCGGACGCACGCGCCGGCGCTGTACGCGCTCGCGAACGCGTTCGTGCTGTGCGACGCGTGGCATGCGTCGATGCCGGGGCCGACCTGGCCGAACCGTTTCTTCCTGCACGGCGCGTCGTCGGCCGGGCTCGATCATTCGCCGACCCGGGAAGAGATGGGCGGGTGGGACGCGTTCGACGGTTTTCCCTATCCGAACGGTTCGATCTTCGGCGCGCTCGGCGACGACAACTGGCGCATCTACCAGGACCAGACCGGTGATCCGCTCGGCCATGTGCCGCAGGTTGCATCGCTGAAGGGCATCAGCTTCTTCGACGTCGACGATCTCGCGCATTTCGAAGCCGATCTCGCGGCCGGCTACACGGCACGCTACACGTTCATCGAACCCAGCTACGGCGACATCGTGCACGGCACCTACCGGAACGGCACCTCGCAGCATCCGATGGACGGGCTCGCGGGCGGCGACCAGCTCGCCGCGCGCGTGTACAACGCGATCCGCAATTCGCCGGTGTGGAACAGCAGCCTGTTCGTGATCGTCTACGACGAGCACGGCGGCTTCTACGATTCGGTCCGCCCGGGCGCCGCACCGCCGCCGAACGACGGCGCGCCCGCGACGCTGAACGCGAACGGCTTCGGCTTCGACGTGTACGGCGTGCGCGTGCCGGCGATCGTGATTTCGCCGTGGGTCGCGGCCGGCCAGGTGGACCACACGCCCTACGATCATGCATCGGTGGTCGCGACGCTCGGGCGCCTGTTCGGCCTGGCGCCGCTGACCGGCCGCGACCGCGTCGCCCACGACCTGCTGGCGCTCGTGACGGCGACGTGCCGCACCGATTGCCCGCAAAGGATCGGTACATCATGAGCACGACCCCGCAACCCGACCCGCGCGATGCGCTGCCCGTGCATGACGGCACGAGCCTGCTCGCGTATCTGCACATCCTGAAGAAAGCGCACGCGGCGCTGGTTGGCCATGCCGACGCGCATCAGCGTTTCAGCAAGATCGTCACGCGTGGACAGGCGCGGCAATATATCGAGGAGCTGATGCCGGCGCTGTTGCAGAAGCGCGCCGAGCATCGGGCGCGCAAGCACGGCGGGAAGCATCGCTGAGCGGAGGGCGTTGCCGTGCGTGCGTAGCGGCAAGGTGACGCGTGATGCCGCCTGCCGCACGCTGCGCGCCGACACGGCCGCGCCGGTGAACTGAACCACCGTGCTTGCCACCTCGGCGTCGCCGCGCGAGGTTGCTCGCCCCTGGCGATCACGTTCTGTTCCGCATGATCGCCGACGCATCGGACGATGCCGGCCGATAGCGTCGGTTACTCAGATTATGGAAGCTACGCCGATTACGCCGCCACCGCCCGCGCCCGAACCATCGTCAGCGCCGCATCCTCGATCATGTCCTCCTGGCCGCCGACGAGCCGTTGCCGGCCCAGTTCGACGAGAATGTCGCGCGCCGGAATCCCGTACTTCGCTTCCGCGCGCTTCGCGAACAGCAGGAACGACGAGTAGACGCCCGCATAGCCGAGCGTCAGCGCATCGCGGTCGAGGCGGATCGGCGCGTCCATGATCGGCACGACCAGATCCTCGGCAACATCCGAGATCGCAAACACGTCGACGCCGGTCTCGATCCCCATCCGGTCGCATACCGCGACGAACACTTCCATCGGCGTGTTGCCCGCACCCGCGCCGAGGCCGGCCGCGGCCGCGTCGATCCGGTTTGCGCCGGCCGCGACTGCCGCGACCGAGTTCGCGACGCCCATCGCGAGATTGTGGTGGCCGTGGAAGCCGAGTTCCGTCTCCGGCTTCAGCGCGGCGCGCACCTGGCTGATTCGCGCGGTCACGTCGTCGGGCAGCATGTGGCCGGCCGAATCGGTGATGTAGATGCAGTTCGCGCCGTACGACTCCATCAGCTTCGCCTGCACGACGAGCTGCTCGGGCGACGACATGTGCGCCATCATCAGGAAACCTACGGTATCGAGCCCGAGCGTGCGCGCGAGGCCGATATGCTGTTCCGACACGTCGGCTTCGGTGCAGTGCGTCGCGACGCGGATCGTGCCGACGCCGAGTTCGTGCGCCATGCGCAGGTGCTCGACGGTGCCGATGCCGGGCAGCAGCAGCGCCGATACCTTCGCCTGCTTCAACTCCGGAATCACGGCGCTCAGGTACGCCTCGTCGGTGTGCGCGGGAAAGCCGTAGTTGACCGATGCGCCGCCGAGCCCGTCGCCGTGCGTGACCTCGATCAGCGGCACGCCGGCCGCATCGAGCCCGCGCGCGATGTTGCGCATCTGGTCGAGCGTGATCTGGTGACGTTTCGGGTGCATCCCGTCGCGCAACGACATGTCGTGGACGGTGATCTTCTTGCCTGCAAGTGACATCGTGTGACTCCTCGACTCAAGCGGTGGCGGCCGTCGCGGCCAGCATCTGTTCGGCGAAACGCTCGGCCGTGGCGGCCGCGGCGGCGGTCATGATGTCGAGGTTGCCCGCATACTTCGGCAGGTAGTCGCCGAGCCCCTCGACTTCCATGAACACCGACACGCGGTTGCCGTCGAACACCGGCCCGTTCTTCAGCGTGTAGCCGGGCACGTAGCGCTGCACTTCCTTGACCATCGCATGCACCGACGCCGTGATCGCGTCGACGTCGGGCGGGCCGTCGGTCAGGCAGTGGATCGTGTCGCGCATGATCAGCGGCGGCTCGGCCGGGTTGATCACGATGATCGCCTTGCCCTTGCGCGCACCGCCGACCTGCTCGATCGCACCGGACGTCGTGCGCGTGAATTCGTCGATGTTCTTGCGCGTGCCGGGGCCGACCGAGCGCGACGACACGGTCGCGACGATCTCGCCGTACGCGACCGGCTGCACGCGCGACACCGCATACACCATCGGGATCGTCGCCTGGCCGCCGCACGTCACCATGTTCACGTTCATCTGCGCGCTGCCGAGGTGCGCGTCGAGGTTCACGGGCGGCACGCAGTACGGCCCGATCGCGGCGGGCGTCAGGTCGATCATCTTCACGCCGAGCGCGGTGAGCTTGTCGGAGTTGTCGCGGTGCACGTAGGCCGACGTGGCGTCGAACGCGATGCGGATCTCGTCGTCGGCGACGTGCGGCAGCAGCCCGTCGACGCCGCGGTCGGTGGTCTTCAGCCCGAATTCGCGGGCCCGTGCGAGGCCGTCGGATGCCGGATCGACACCGACCATCCACACGGGTTCGAGCACCGGCGAGCGGCGCAGCTTGACCAGCAGGTCGGTGCCGATGTTGCCCGGCCCGATCAGTGCGCATTTGATTTTCTTCATCAGGAGTCTTCCTTTAGATAAAGCGGACGTCGCAACCGCCGATGCCGGAAATGTGCATCGACAGTGCGTCGCCGGCCGTGACCGGAATCAGTTTCGCGAGCGAGCCGGACAGCACGATTTCGCCGGCGAGCAGCGGCACGTCGTATTCGGCGAGCGTGTTCGCGAGCCATGCGACCGCGTCGGCGGGATGGCCGAGCGCCGCATCGCCGCGGCCTTGCGCGACGGGCTCGCCGTTTTTCTCGATCGTCATCTCGCATGCGGCGAGATCGAGCGTGCGCGGATCGACGCGCGCATGGCCGAGCACATACACGCCGCACGACGCGTTGTCGGCGACGGTGTCCTCGATGCGGATCGCCCAGTCGCGGATGCGCGAATCGACGATCTCGAAGCAGGGTGCGACGGCGGCCGTCGCGGCGATCACGTCGGTGCGGTCGATGCCGGGGCCGCGCAGGTCACGCGCCAGGATGAACGCGATCTCGCCTTCGGCGCGCGGCGCGATCAGCGATTCGGTGGCGATCGCTTCGCCGGCCGCGTAGTGCATGCCGGACAGCAGGATGCCGAAATCGGGCTGGCGCACGTTCAGCATGTCCTGCACGGCCTGGCTCGTCACGCCGATCTTCTTGCCGACCACCGATTCGCCGCGCTCGACGCGACGTTCGATGAAGCGTTGCTGGATCCGGTACGCATCGTCGAGGGACAGGCGGCACGGGCGGCTCGACAGCGGTGCGACCGGCGCACGTGCGTGCCACGCGGCGTACAACTCGTCACCGAGCGTCGTATGCAGGCGGGAAGACATGAAAGGGCCCTCGAATCTCGAATGGAAAGGGCCGCCGTTGCGGGCGGCGTCGTGCGCCGGAGCGCGGCTCCGGCGCGTGGGTCGCGGGCATGCCGCGCCGGTTGCTTAGTTACCCGAACTGCGGATCGCGTCCGGCGAGAAATACGCTTCGTTGAACTGGGGGCTGTTGTCGAGCTTCGGCATCGGGCCTTCGTTCGTCAGGCGGTCGGCCATGTACGCGCCGGAGATCAGGTCGTGGTAGAACACGACGCCCGGGTAGAACACCTTCGCGTCATACGCGTACAGCGTCGTCGCGACGTTGGTGCGCCACAGCTGGCCGCGCGCGTCGTAGTTGTCGGCGAGCAGCGTCATCCACGAATCCTCGTCGATGTACAGCACGCGCTTCGCATACTGGTGACGGTAGTTGCTCTTGAGCGTCGCCTGCAGCACCCACACGCGATGCAGCTCGTAGCGGATGTATGACGGGTTCTCGTGGCCCTTGGTCAGCAGGTCCGCATACTTGACCGAGCTGTCCATCGCCTTGTAGTTGTCGTACGGCACGTAGATCTCGCGCTTGCCGACGATCTTCCAGTCGTAGCGGTCGCCGGGGCCGTTGTACAGGCGGTCGTCGTCGACGGTGCGGAAGCCGCCCGGGCCCTGCGGCTGGTCGTAGCCGTACTCGGGCGCCTGGCGCACGCGCCGCGTGCCGGGGTTGTACATCCACGTGCGCGACGAGTTGTCCGCGCCGGCCTTGTCCCAGTTCGTGAAGCCGACGATCAGGGAGCCGCGGTCGGACAGCGGCAGCTCCGTCGCATTGCGGTAGTACGTGCGGTTGTTCAGGTCGCTCTTCACGTCGAACTTGCCGGAATTGCGCGGCGAGTAGATGTCGTAGCGCACCTTGCCCCACGCGAGGTTGCCGTCGGAGTACACGACGGCCTGGTCGTAGGTCGCCTGCTCGGCGCCGATCGCCGACGAGAAGCGCTGGTTCCACAGCAGTTCGGCGGCCGTCTTCGGGATCGGGTAGGGCACGGTCGGCGGCGCGTTCGTGAGGCCGTTGGCGTCCGCCGTCATCGTCGAATCGGGCGCATACGCGCGGATGTCCTTGTAGACGGAATCCGCGTAGCGGAAGTCGCGATGGCTCGGATAGACGTTGATCTTGAAGGTGGCCGGGTAGCGCTTGAACATCGCCTTCTGGCCTTCGGTCAGGTGCTCGGCGTACTGCGCCATGTTGTCCGCGGTGATCGTCGCGACCGGTTTTTCGTTCGCGAACGGATCGGGGTAGCGGCTGCCGCGCTTGTACTGCACGTCGGGCGGCGTGCCGAGCCACTTGCCCGACCACTCGGGCACGCCGCTGTCCTTGCTCGCGGCGCGTACCGCGCCCATCGGCGTCAGCGGGCCGTCGAGCGCCTTCAGGTCGTCCGGCGTGACTTTCGCGAACGACGCCGTCGCGACGAGCGCGCACGCGGCCATCACCGACGCGCGCAGGAGGGGGAGACGAGTTCGTTTCATGACAAATCCTCTTCTTGCTGAGTGACGAGCGGCCGGGCCGCTCAGAAGTGGTAGGTCGCCGTGGCCAGCACGTAGTCGCGATCCGACAGCGGACGCGTGACCGGGTTGGGCGAGCCGAGGAACTTGGCGTAGACGAGCGACAGCTGCAGGTTGCTCAGGCGCGTGAACGTCACGCCGGCCGTCACGCGGTGATCGCCCTGGCCCGTCAGCGAGCCGAGCGCGCCGGCGAGCGGCGACGTGCCGGTCAGGTCGTGCGTGTAGGTCAGCGGCACGTCGAGATCCCAGCCGTTGAACACGTTCTTGTAGCTGAGCGTCCACGCGATCTCCATCGCGAGCGCGTTGCGCGAGTTGGCCAGCGTCGTCGAGCCGTCGAGCTCGGAGATGCTGCCCGCATGCACGTACGTGAGTTCGCCGATCAGCGACTGAGAGTTCGCGAGGAAGCTCGGCCCGATCGAGTAGATGCCCGACAGGTTGGTCTGCAGCACGTTCGCGCGCGTCGACTGCGGGCCGGTCGGCGTGTTGACGAGCACGGCCGCGCCCTGGCGGTACGACACTTCGCCGGCGACGTTGACCGGGCCGATCTGCGTGGAGAAGCTCGCGCCGGTCAGCTTGATGTTGCTGAAATACTTTTGCTGGTACTGGAGCGTCGGGAAGTAGGTCGTGACGACGCTCGGGTTCATGTCGTTGTAGTGCAGGTGGTACAGGCCGAGCTCGGTGTCGCCCAGCACGCGAAAGCGCGCGCCGATACCCCACTGGTTACGCGCGCTCGGCTTGTCGTCGGGGCCGCGCGGAATGATCATCCCGCCCGGGCCGATGATGTACTGCGCACCGGGCCCCGTGACGTCGGAGTAGCTCCAGTACGTGCCGGGCGCGGTCAGCCGGTTCTGCTGGTACGAGAACTGGTAGTAGCCGAGCAGGCTGAAGTTCGGCGTGATCTGCCACTGCGTCGAGATCTGCGGCACCGGCAGCAGGATGTCCTTCACCTCGGCGCCGGCCATGTACGACTTGGTCGCATCGGCTGGCCCCTGTGCGCCGGCGATGTTCGGGAAGAACAGGCTTTCGCCCCACGCGACCACCTGGTCGCCGACCTTCACGTTCAGGCTCGTCGAGCCGAGATGGAACGTGTTGTACGCATACGCGGCGAGCAGCGTCGTGTGGCCGCCCGACCAGTAGCGCGCGTCGCTCGTGAAGTTGTTGTACTGGCCCGACTGGTTCACGGTGCCCGGCGCATCGTTGTAGTTCGGGCGGTGATAGGCCTGGTCGTAGAACGTGTTCGCGCGGACGAACACGCCCCAGTCGTCGTGCTTGAGGTTCACTTCGCCGAGCAGGCTGACCTGGTTCTCAATCAGCTTGTTCTTCGCGAAGTTGCGGTCGCCGTCGTCGCCGTTGATGTTCGCGGGCGTCAGCAGATTGCCGCTCGGCGCACGCGTGCGCATGCCGAGCCCGTAACTGAGCGTGAACGTGTAGTCCAGCGTCGTGTCGGCGCCAAGCTCGATCGTGCTGCCGGCGTGCGCGTCGGGAACGGCGCACGACAGCAGCGCGACGGCCAGCGTCGACAGCGTGGCGGCGGCCCGCTTGTCGGTACGGCGCGAAATCCGTTGATGCATGGTGTCTCCTCTGGGGTATCGACGACGGTCGACTGTGGTTGTCGTGAGAGGCAGAGTAGGGAGATCGCGGTAGCAGGGAATCGTCAAAATGAACTAGATGACTTCCCTAGGACTGGAAACGATCGGGCGACGCTGCTTGCGCCGCGGGCGTTATCGCGGGTCGGCCCGTGCCGCCGACAGGAACGCGGGCCGTTCGCCGCCGCCGTCGAGCCGCAGGTTCGCGCCCGACGTGTACGACGCATCGGGCGACGCGAGGAACAGGCACGCCGACGCGACATCGTCGGGCGTCGCGAGCCGGCCGGCCGGTATCGTCGCGCGGATCGCGTCGAGCGCGGCGTCGTCGCCGTAGTGGCCTTCGGTGGCCGATTCCGTCTGCACGAGGCTCGGGCTGATCGCGCACACGCGCACGCGCGGCGCCCACTCGACCGCGAGCGACGTGACCGCGTTGACGAGGCCCGCCTTCGCGGCGCCATAGGCGGCCGTGCCGGGCGACGGCCGCGATGCGCTGACGCTCGCGATGAACAGCATCACGCCGCCGTGCGGCTGCGGTTGCATGATCGCGTTGGCGCGCTGCGCGAGCTGCAGCGGCGCGATCAGGTTCAGCCGCACGATCGATTCGGTGAAGCGCGGCGATGCGTCGGCCGCGAGCACGAACGGCGAACCGCCGGCGTTGTTGACGAGGATGTCGAGGCCGCCGGCCGCGTCGCGGACCGTCGCAAGCAGCGCATCGATCTGCTCGATGTCGCGCAGATCGGCCGCGATGAAACCGGCCGTGCGGCCGCCGGCAGAAGGCAGCGTGTCGGGCACGCTGCGCCCGCAGACGAACACGCGCGCGCCCGCCGCGAGAAACCGCTCGGCGATGCGCCGCCCGATGCCCTTGGTGCCGCCCGTCACGAGCACCGTCTTGCCGCTGTAGTCGAATCCGTTCATCGTCTGCCTCCGTTTCGGTGGCCCGATGATAGGAACAAGCGCGCGCGGCTTCGTAGTCTGAAAGGATGATGCCGGCCGGCGCGGGCGGCGCAATCATCGTGGCAGGCATCCATCGACCGACGAAGGAGACAACCCGCGATGACGACCCCCATGACGCCGCCGGCCGGCATCTTCACCGACGTTCCGGGCGGCCTGCGCCTGCATCATTTCGAGGCGGGCGAGGGCCGCCCGGTGGTGTTCATCCACGGCAGCGGCCCGGGCGCCAGCGGTTTCAGCAATTTCAAGCACAACTACCCCGCGTTCGCGGCCGCAGGCCATCGCGCGATCGTCGTCGACCTGCCGGGCTACGGGCAGTCGTCGAAGCCGTCGGACGTCGCCTACACGCTCGATTTCTTCGTCGGCGCGCTGCACGCGCAGCTGTCCGCGCTCGGCCTCGGGCCGGCCGTGCTGCTCGGCAACTCGCTCGGCGGCGCGATCGCGCTGAAATACGCGCTCGATTACCCCGACGAAGTCGACGGGCTGATCATGATGGCGCCGGGCGGCGTCGAGGATCGCGACACCTATTTCCGGATGGAAGGCATCCAGCGGATGGTGAAGCTGTTCACCAATCGCCAGATGAATGACGAGACCATGCGCGAGCTGCTGACGCTGCTGGTGCACGATCCGGCGATCGTCACCGACGCGCTCGTCGCCGAGCGGATGAAGGTATGCGTCGAGCAGCCGACCGAAGTGCTGTCGACGATGAGCGTGCCGAACCTGACGGGCGTGCTCGGCGACCTGCGCTGCCCGGTGCTCGGCTTCTGGGGCACGGACGATCGCTTCAATCCGGTCGGCGGCGCGCTGACGTTCCTCGAACGCTGCCGCGACGCGCGCTTCGTGCTGCTGAACCGCTGCGGCCACTGGGTCATGGTGGAGCACGCGGTCTATTTCAATCGGGAATGCCTCGATTTCCTCGCCGCGCCGGATGCGCGATAACCCACGATGCCAATGACGGCCGGCCTGTTCGAAGCCGGTCCGCTTGATCACCCGGAGACGCAATGAAACTCATCGAAGACCTGTTCGACCTGCGCGGCAAGGTGGCCGCGATCACCGGCGGCGCGCGCGGCATCGGCGCGGAGACGGCCCGCACGCTGGCCGCGGCCGGCGCGAGCGTCGCGATCCTCGACGTGCTGTCGCAACCGGCGGAGGCGCTCGTCGAGGAGATTCGCGCGCAGGGCGGCCAGGCCGCGTTCTGGTCGCTGGACGTGACGCACGAGGCCGATGTGGCGCGCGTGTTCGCCGAGATCGTCGCGCGCTTCGGGCGCCTCGACGTGCTCGTGAACAACGCGGGCATCGAAGGGCACAACGTGCCGACGCACGAACTCACGCTCGCGCAGTGGCAGCGCGTGCAGGACGTGAACGTCAACGGCGTGTTCCTGTGCACGCGCGCCGCGATCCCGCACATCGAAGCGGCCGGCGGCGGCTCGATCGTGAACCTGTCGTCGATGTACGGGATCGTCGGCGGCCCCGACGTGCCCGCGTATCACGCGTCGAAGGCGGCGGTGCGGATGATGGCGAAGGTCGACGCGATGCTGTACGCGACGAAGAACATCCGCGCGAACTCGGTGCATCCCGGCTATATCCGCACGCCGATGCTCGAGGACGCGTTCCGCCAGATGGGCCAGGATCCGGACCGCGCGTTCGAATACATGCAGACGCATGTGCCGATGGCGAAGATCGGCAGTCCGCGCGATATCGCGGCCGGCATCCTGTATCTCGTGTCGCCGGCCGGGCGCTACGTGACGGGGGCGGAGCTGGTGATCGACGGCGGGTACACCGCGCGCTGACGCGTCGCGGCGGTCGAAACGAAACAGGAGACAGGCAGTTGAAAGCGCTCGTGGCAGTGAAGCGCGTGGTCGACGCGAACGTGAAGGTCGGCGTGAAGTCCGACCGCACCGGCGTCGACATCGCGAACGTGAAGATGTCGATGAACCCGTTCGACGAGATTGCGGTGGAAGAGGCCGTGCGGCTGAAGGAGTCCGGCGTGGTGACGGAGGTGGTGGCCGTGTCGGTCGGTGTCGCGCAAGTGCAGGAAACGCTGCGCACGGCGCTGGCGATCGGCGCGGATCGAGCAATCCTGGTCGAGTCGAACGACAGCGTCGAGCCGCTGGCCGTCGCGAAGATCCTGAAGGCGCTGGTCGACAAGGAGCAGCCGCAGTTGGTGATCCTCGGCAAGCAGGCGATCGACGACGATTCGAACCAGACGGGCCAGATGCTGGCTGCGCTCGCCGGTCTGCCGCAGGCGACGTTCGTGTCGAAGGTGACGATCGCCGATGGTCGTGTCACGGTTGCGCGGGAAGTCGATGGCGGCGCGGAAACGCTGTCGCTTCAACTGCCGGCGGTCGTGACCACCGACCTGCGCCTGAACGAGCCGCGCTACGTGACGCTGCCGAACATCATGAAGGCGAAGAAGAAGCCGCTGGAAACCGTGAAGCCGGAAGACCTGGGCGTGGACGTCGCGCCGCGTCTGAAGACGCTGAAGGTGGTCGAGCCGCCGAAGCGCGCAGCCGGCGTGAAGGTGCCGGACGTGAAGACGCTGGTCGAGAAGCTGAAGACCGAAGCCAAGGTGCTGTAAGAGGGAGCGGAAAGAAATGACGATTCTGGTGATTGCAGAACACGACAACGCGTCGATCAAGGCCGCGACGCTGAACACGGTGGCGGCGGCGGCCGAGGTTGGCAAATTCGTTGGCGGCGACATTCACGTGCTGGTTGCGGGCCACAACGCGCAAGGCGCAGCCGACGCGGCCGCGAAGATCGCAGGCGTGTCGAAGGTGCTGCTCGCCGACGCGCTGCCGCTCGCGGACGGTCTCGCCGAGAACGTCGAAGCGACGGTACTGACCATTGCGGCGAACTACTCGCACATCCTCGCGCCGGCCACCGCCTTCGGCAAGAACATCGCGCCGCGCATCGCCGCAAAGCTCGACGTTGCACAGATCTCGGACATCACAGCGGTTGTTTCGGCCGACACGTTCGAGCGCCCGATCTACGCAGGTAACGCGATCGCGACGGTGCAGTCGGGCGACCCGATCAAGGTGATCACGGTGCGTGCGACCGGTTTCGATCCGATTGCGGCGGAAGGAGGCAGTGCATCGATCGACACGATCGAAGCGGCGGCAGACGCAGGCGTATCTCGGTTCATCAGCCGCGAAGTGACGAAACTCGATCGTCCCGAACTCACCAGCGCGAGCATCATCGTATCGGGCGGCCGCGGTCTGGGTAGCCGCGAGAACTACACGAAGGTGCTGGAGCCGTTGGCCGACAAGCTGCAGGCCGCACTGGGCGCATCGCGCGCGGCAGTCGACGCCGGCTACGTGCCGAACGACTACCAGGTCGGCCAGACCGGCAAGATCGTCGCACCGCAGCTGTACATCGCGGTCGGCATCTCGGGTGCGATCCAGCATCTGGCCGGCATGAAGGATTCGAAGGTCATCGTCGCGATCAACAAGGACCCCGAAGCGCCGATCTTCGGCGTGGCCGACTACGGCCTCGTCGGCGACCTGTTCACGCTCGTGCCCGAAGCGGCCGCGGTGCTCTGAGCGATGCCGCTGTTCGAATTCAACGGCACGCGCCCGCGCGTCGATCCATCCGCGTACGTTCATCCGAGCGCGGTCGTGATCGGCGACGTGACGATCGGCGCGGGCTGCTACATCGGCCCGCATGCGAGCCTGCGCGGTGATTTCGGCGCGATCGTCGTCGACGACGGCAGCAACGTGCAGGACGGTTGCGTGCTGCACGTCGGCATCGGCGAGACGTGTCGGCTCGGCATGAACAGCCACATCGGCCACAGCGCGATCGTGCACGGCGCGACGCTGGAACCGGACACGATGATCGGGATGAACGCGGTCGTGATGGACGGAGCGACGATCGGCGCGACGACGATCGTCGCCGCGTGCGCGTTCGTGAAGGCCGGCTACGAGGTGCCGCGCGGCGTGCTGCTCGCGGGCGTGCCGGGGCGCGTGGTGCGGCGGCTGAGCGACGCGGAGATCGCGGCGAAGACGAACGGCACGCGGGTCTATCAGCAGCTCGCGGTGGATTGCCTGAAGACGCTCAGGCAGATCGACGACGCGTAAGCGGCGCGCGTCATCGTTCAGGCGGCGGATGTTTGCCGGCGAGAAAACCGTCGTGCGTCGGCGTGAATACCGCAAACCCGCGTGCGACGAGCGCCGCACGAAGTTGCGCAGAAAGCGCGACGCCATGCACGTCGAGCGCCGCGTATCCGCGATCGTGCGCATGGTTGCCGTGGTGATCGTCGATCGCGTCGAGTATCCGCTCGCACCAGCTGCCCCGGTCGTCGCCGTGGCGATCGAACTTCGTGACCCGGCCTTCGTCGCCGGACGTGCGCGCGGTGCGCGATTCGCGCCAGATCTGCTCGATGGCCGCATCGTTCATGTCACTTGTCACGACCCACGCGTGCCGAACGCCGGCGGCGACCGCGCGGATCCGCTCGCCGTATTCGGGATCGACGATCAGCGCGATCGTGTGAGGTTCGGACATGGGTTTTCTCGGGGTTTATGCGGATGGCGATTCGCCGTCGTGCATGCCGGTCATGACGTTCGCGCGGGATCGATTGCCTGATGCGGCGTCGTTGTCTTAAGATCGGCGTCAGATCAGCCTACCGCCTCCGGCGCCGAATGAAAACGACTATACCCCTGCGCGTCGCCGTCATTGCTTCGGCCTTCGCCGTCTATCACGTATTCATGCACGTCCAGTGGGTCGTCAGCGGTTGCATCGAATTCCTCCACGGCCGGCATTGCAGCTTCGAGAACAGTGCGAATTTCGAGGGAATGATGGACTTCGACCTGCTGGTGACCTGCGCGTGGGTCGCGGGCGCCGCGATGGCGTGGTTCTCCATCGCACGTGCGCCCAAGAAATCCGGTTAGCCGCACCGGCATCGCGCCGCCGCTCATCGCGTGCGCGCTGGCGCCGGCCGGTCGTGCAGGAACGCGAGCGACAGCGCCGCGAGACCACAGCTCGCGATGAGCATCAGCAACGCGCCCTTGCCGGCGTGCACCATCACCCAGCCGCCCACCGACGGAAAGCCGAACGTGCCGATGAAATACGACGCGACGAACCACGTGAGCACGCCGTGCTGCTGCGTGGCCGGGCAATCGTTGAGCGCCTGCGCCTGGATGACCGGATACACGAGGCCGTAGCCGGCGCCGAGCAGCACCGCCGCGACCGACTGGAACGACGCGTGCGCGGACGCGCCGAACATCGCGAGCGCCCCGAGCAACATCGTCACGAGCAACCCCTTGGTCGCGATTTCGGGGCGCGCCATTCGCACCCATTTCCCGAGCAGCCAGCGCGCGGTCACCACCGTCACTGTGTAAAGGCTGAAGAATGTGCCCGGGCGCGCTTGCGTGCCTTGCATGAACGACATCTGGAACGTCATCAGGCCCGAGAACACGCAGGTGCCGAGCGCGATCATCGCGATCGGCACGGCCGCGCGCGTGCGCGAGATGGCGCGAAGGTCGCGCACCCAGCGGCCGCCGGAAGCGGCGGCGGGCGGGCGCGGACACAGGCGGCCGAACGCCTCCAGCATCAGCGACGCGAGCGCGCACAGCGCGCCGACCGCGTAAAGCGTGTCGTCGATCGACCAGTGGAGCAGCCGCATCGCATACGCGGCAAATGCCGGGGATGCGCCGATGCCCGTCATCTGGAAGGTCGCCGACCGGAAGAACCATACGTTTCGCGCGGCGCCGCTGGTCCGCTCGGCGAGCGACATCGGCGCGGCCAGGTGAAACGCGCCCCAGCCGAAGCCGACCAGGAAGCCGGACAGCAAGTCGGCGAACGGTGCGCGCCCGACGAGTGCGAAGCCGACGATGCCGGCGCCGATGCACAGCGACGACAACGCGGCGATCCGCGCGGCGCCGATCTGCCGCGAGAACCAGCCGACCACCGACAGGCCTGCGAAGGTGCCGACCGTCGCGGCAGCCAGCGCCGCGCCGGTATCGAGATCGCTGCCGCCGATCATGTGAAAACGCATCGACAGCAGGAAGGTGGCGCCGTAGCCGCCCGCGGTAAGCAGGGTGCCGACGAGAAAGAGCAATGCACTATGAGCGCGCATGACAGCCAACCGGGGCGACGACGGTCGGGGAGTGGTCGATTGCGAAACAGTATGGACCAGGACCGATGCGGAATGCCCGCATTCGTTGCGATGCAACAGGGTCGTTGGCTTTTGTCCGACATGGCGCGAACACGATCGATTGCACGTGTTATTGCACGTGCCATTGCACGCCGCGCGGACGCTGTTTCAGCGACGATCGACGCGCCTCGTGCGTACTTTGCTTTCCCCCGTGGGGTGCACTAGATTCGAAACGTTACGTATCGCCGACCGCGCGAGGTGAAGCCATGACGCCGTGGGAGATTCAGGGAACCGAGCTGATCAACTGCAATTGCTCATACGGTTGCCCCTGCCAGTTCAATTCGCTGCCGACGCATGGCAATTGCGAAGCGATGGGTGCGATTTCGATCGACAGCGGTCACTACGGCGACGTGGTGCTCGACGGCGTGCGGATCGCGGTCGTGTTCCAGTGGCCGGGAGCGATTCACGAAGGCCACGGCCGCTGTCAGCCGATCGTCGACGCGCGCGCGAGCCCCGCGCAATGCGAGGCCGTGCTGAAGATCATGACCGGTCAGGATACCGATCCATTCGCGACGATGTTCTCCGTGTTCGCG
This sequence comes from Burkholderia sp. Tr-862, assembly GCF_011753085.1. NCBI lineage: Bacteria > Pseudomonadati > Pseudomonadota > Betaproteobacteria > Burkholderiales > Burkholderiaceae > Burkholderia > Burkholderia sp. Tr-862. Next base: position 12,083 of record NZ_VWWG01000076.1, on the reverse strand, counting down.
TCGACGCTCGAGCAGGCGTTCGATCCGATCTTCGCGAAGATAGATTTCGACGTCGATGTCGATGCGCGGCGCGGCCGTATCAGCGTCGAGGGCGTGTTCGACCTCGTCGGCGAACCGATCCGCAATCCGGTGACGGGCGCCGAACATCGCGCACGGATCGACCTGCCGCACGGCTTCGAATACGAGCTTGCCGAGATCGGTTCGGGTACCGGCCGGTCGCACGGCAACATCGAGCTGAATCTCGAGGGCAGCTACGCGCAGTTCGCACGGCTGCATCTGAACAATCACGGGCTGATCCGGCATCGCGTCACGGCATGATCCCCGTCGACGATGTTCTCGGGCGCGAGCGCGTCGTTACGCTGCTCGGCTTGACCGCGCTCGTCGGCGCGTGCTGGGTCTACCTGTGGACGGGGGCCGGCACCGGCATGTCGGCGCTGGACATGACGGCGCTCGCATTGTTCCCGCATCGGCTGGCCGACGACATGGCCGCGATGGACCCATCGCTGGCGACCGTGATCCTGATGTGGTGGGTGATGATGATCGCGATGATGACGCCCGGTGCGGCACCGCTCGTGCTGTTGTACCGGCGCGTGCTGCGGCATCACGATCCGGCGGGCGCCGGATCGGCATTCACGTCGACGTTCCTGCTGGCCGGCTATCTGGCATCGTGGCTCGCGTTCTCGGTCGTCGCGGCCGTGCTGCAGATGCTGCTGCAGCCTGCCGGCCTGATCTCCGGGATGATGCTGTGGTCGAAGAGTGCTGCGCTGTCCGCGATCGTCCTCGCGCTGGCCGGCATCTATCAGTTTTCGCCGCTGAAGCAGGCCTGCCTGCGGCAATGCCGGTCGCCGGTCCGGTTCCTCACGACGTACTGGCGGCCGGGCATCACGGGCAGCTTCCTGCTCGGCGTGCGCCACGGTGCGTATTGCGTGGGCTGTTGCTGGCTGCTGATGGCGCTGCTGTTCGTCGGCGGCGTGATGAACGTCGTATGGATCGTCGCGTTGTCGCTGTTCGTGCTGGTCGAAAAGGTGCTGCCCGGCGGCGAGCGCATCGGCCGCGTGCTCGGCGTCGTGCTGATTGGGTGGGCGGTCGCGACGTTGCTGGTGTAGCGGGGCGCATTCGTCATTCGCTGCAGCCGGGAGAATCCCGATGAAGATCCGAGGCATCGCCATCGCCGTTCTCGGCGCGATGGCCGTCGTGGCGACGTCGGTGCGCGCGGGCGGCAGCATGTCCGGCATGAGCATGGGCGACATGAAGATGGCCGCGCCGGATGCGACGCTGACCGACGCCGAAGTGAAACGGATCGATGCCGCGCACGGCATGGTGACGCTGAAGCACGGCGCGCTCGAGAACGTCGGGATGGCGCCGATGACGATGGCGTTCAAGGCCAGCGACCCGGCGATGATCGATTCGCTGCACGTGGGCGACAAGGTCAAGGTCCGGATCGAGCGCGTGAACGGCACGCTCACGATCGTGACGCTCGTGAAACGGCCATGACGCACGTCCGGTGCGATCGGCGTCGAGAGCGACCGTGGCGGATGGCTCGTCGTCGGCCCCTATACCCCCTTTCACGCTGCACCGAAGCGTTGGCCACCGGTTCGCTTATGGCCGCCGATTCGTTACCGGAATGAGCGGCGAGCCCGTGATGTTCGCTTCGACGCCATTGCGAGTGTCGTCGCAGTTTCGTGCCGATGCTACGTAACGTGTCCCCCGTGTTACGTGAACGTTCGATGGCCATGCGAGGCGAATCGGAGGGGGCGGGTTTCAGCCCGCAAGCCGCACGTCCTGCGTGGGACGGCCTTCAGCAGGGCCCGATGCCCAGCGATCGCGGAATTGAGGCGAGGCCGGTCAGGGTGGCACGAGAGATGCTTGTCGAACGCATTGATCAGAAAAAACCGACGAGGGGCATCCATGTATCGGCATTTCACCAGAACCGGCGTTGCGCTCGCCGCGATCGCCGCGGCATGCACGCTGGCCGCGTGCGGCGGCGGCGACATCACCGCACCGACCGTGGCCGCTAATAACATCGGCACGAGTACGAGCGTGACCGGTGGGACTAGTGGGACTAGTGGGACTAGCGGGACTAGCGGGACTAGCGGAACTAGCGGGACTAGCGGAACTAGCGGAACTAGCGGAACTAGCGGAACTAGCGGAACTAGCGGAACTAGCGGAACTAGCGGAACTAGCGGAACTAGCGGAACTAGCGGAACTAGCGGAACCAGCGGAACCAGCGGAACCAGCGGAACCAGCGGAACCAGCGGAACCAGCGGAACCAGCGGAACCAGCGGAACCAGTGGCACAAGCGGCACAAGCGGCACCAGCAGCGGCACCAGCGGAACGACGAGCGGCGGTTGGGGCACCAGCGGCGCGCCGGGCACGAACGGCGTCGTCAGCACGGTCGGTCAGGTCGTGATCGACGCCGGCACCACGGTCGGCGACGTGACTCTGCCGGGCGTCGGCAAGAGCCTCACCGCGGGCCCGGGCGCGACGATCACCGGCGTGGGCTCGATCATCCGCGACACAGCGAACGCGGTGAGCGGTGGGATCAGCCAGATCGGCATCACGCCGGACCCGGTCGGCAGGACAGTCACCGGACTCGGCACCGTCGTCAGTTCCACGGGTAATCCCGTCCTGGGCCTGAGCGAGACGGTCAGGGCGCTCGGCGCGGGCCCGCTGTCGCCGCTCGCGCCGATCACGACGCCGGTCGGCGGCCTGCTCGACACGGTCGCCCACGGGCTGCAGTCGGCGGGCGCCACGGTCGGCTCGACCGTGTCATCCGGTCCGGTGCAGCAGGCGACCCAGACAACCGGGTCGGCGATCACGCCACTCGTGACGACGGCCGGCAACCTCACCCAACAGGTCGGCACGGCGACCGGCCTCGGCCAGCCGGTCGCCGGCCTGCTCGGGCAGGTCGGCGGGGCGATCACGTCGGCCGGAACGAAGGTGTCGGCCACCTCGTCGCAGCCGGTCGTCGGCGATGTCGGGCAGCTCGTCCGGGTGGTCGGCAATACGGTGACCAACGCGGGCGGTCTCGTGAATCCGAACGGAGCAAACGGCGTCGCGCCGGTTGCAGGCCTGGTCACGAGTGTGGTCGGCGGGATACCGGCGACCGTGCACAACGGTCCCGGCACCGGTACGAGCGGCGGTGCTACGTCGAGCGGTACGAGCAATCCGCTCGCGCCGGTCACGTCGCTCGTCGGCGGCTTGCTCGGCGGAGCGGTCGGCAGGTGACGGGGCCGTACTGATCGTCAGCGCGCCCAACCGGCGCACGGCGCGCCGTCAACGCCATCGCGGCGCGAACGAATCGCCGGCCCGAACCGCGCGTGCTAATCCGGGTCGTCACCGGAATCGCGGTCGGGCTCGGCGAAGTTCAACTCGACGCCAGTGCCGGCCGGGTCGGCGAAAAAGAGCTGGAGCTGCCTCGTGAGCGGCACGTACCTGCGCGCGTACCGGACCTGCGCCTCGGTGAGACGCCGTTCCATGTCGGCGGCGTTTTCGCATGAAAACGCCATATGGTCGAACGTATTGACGACGTGCGATGGCCGCACCTCGCCAGGCCGCGCTTCCGACAGATGAAGGATTGCCTGCGCTCCCGCGTAGAGCCAATAGCCGGCGCTCTGGAACGCTGGACGATAGCCCAACTCGAGACCCACGACGTTCACGTAGAAATCGCGCAGCGTATCGAGCGTCGCCCGATCCGCGCGCAGGTTGTAATGATTGAGTCCGATCACTGACATGGCAGGTTGTCCGGTTCGCGCAAGGTGCGCATGGCACAGCATCGCGCGGCGCAGGGCATCGTGTCACCCCCGACTGCCTTCGCTCGCGGCAGCCGGACGCGCGAGCCCGCGCGCCGGCAGCGGCGTCGACATCACGATCGACGTGCGCGTTTCGCCGTACAGGTTGATGCGCTCGATCAGTTGCTCGAGGTGCGGCAGGACGACTGGTCTGCCGCCAGCCAGTCGAATGACGGCGCCCCGAAGCGTTCACCGATTTGATAGCGCTCCGGCGTGTTCTGACGGGCGGGGATCAGATCGGCCTTGGAGGCAGATGGCGGACCATACAGCGCGAGCCAATAGCCGTCGCGTGGTACTGGATCGTTGCCCCTGACGACCATCGTGCTTTGTTCTCGTGCCGCCACGGCATACCCACTCGGAATGAATTCCCAACCTTGCGGCGCCGCACTCTTCTGCGGTTTGGCGGGCGCGGTCACGGCCTTTGCACCGTCGATCAACGTCTGTACTTTGCCATCCCATTTCGGCAACGGTGCTGGAGGCAACGGAAGTACCTTGTCGAGATTCGGCAGCTTCAGGCGGCCCTGATAAAACTCGAGCGCATCCCCGAGCTTGCTGTAACGTTCAGCACGTGCCTTGTCGATATGGCCGACCAGGTTGGTGCCGTCGGTGAGGTCTAGGCCCCGAAACTCTGGTGCCAGGCTATGCGCGCATTTGGCACTTCCGAGTTTTACACCGTCGTGCAGAATTTTAAGAGCGCGTGTTTTACCTTCGGGGGTATTGTCCCTCGCGTAGACCAGTCCCAACTCATCGGCCGCATCCCCATATCCCTGTGCGAAGGCACATTCCAGCATTTGTGTCGCGATAGGCAGATTGCCCCAGAATTCACCGCCTGGGTCGTCATGTGCCGCATCCGTCTTTGTCCCGATAAATGTTTGTGCGGATGGACTGCCCATATCGGCAGCGCGCTGGAAGAAGGCATAGGCACTCGTGGCATCGCCACTCTTGACCAGCCCATTCTGATGATAGATGCCCATCATGTCGTAGGCGTCAGGCACGCCCAGTTTCATCGCCTTTTCCACCCAGCGGATAGCGGTTTCCGGATCATGGGTTAGCACACCCTGACGATCGCTCAATATCAGCGAGGCGATATTAAGCATGGCCTTCCAGTGATGGCGCTCGGCAGCCTGCATGTAGAGTTGATAAATCGTCCCGTAATCGCGCTTGTCGTAATCAATGTTCGGGTTATCAAGCGCCAGCGCTTGCTGGAACCACAATTCAGCCTGGGGATCGACAGGCGGTACGTGCTGGTTCTGATACACGCATGTGAAGGTCTTGCGGTGCGGGCTGAACAACGGCAGTTTTTCGTAACGTGGCAGGTCGGACGTGGATGCACTTACCTTGCTGGTCGGTGCTGTAAAAGGGCTGGCCTGCGAATCAGCGGCCAGCACACAGAGGCTGGCGAATAGAAGTCGCAGAGCGAGGCCGATGAATGTTGCGTTGGATCGATTCATTTCAGGTAAGGGCCGATGTGTCTGACGTCGACGGAATGGTTACTTGGGCGTGCATCGTGCTGATCCTCAAACGGAAGTAGAAGACCCTTGAGCGTTGCTTTCCCGCCTTTCCAGACATTACGGTTTTTGGCCATACGTCTGTTCCAATCGTCAAATACGTTAGAAAATTTCCTTGAAGTCCCCGCTGCCGGAGATATGGCGCAGGGCATCGTGTCACCCCCGACTGCCTTCGCTCGCGGCAGCCGGACGCGCGAGCCCGCGCGCCGGCAGCGGCGTCGACATCACGATCGACGTGCGCGTTTCGCCGTACAGGTTGATGCGCTCGATCAGTTGCTCGAGATGCGCCATGCTGACCGCGACGAACCGCATCACGTAGGAATCCGCGCCCGTCACGTGATGGCACTCGACCACTTCGGGAATCGTCTCCAGCAGCTTCAGGAATTTCGCCTTCGCCGGCTGCGGCACCGTGATGCCGATCAGCGCGCTCACCGGGTAGCCGGCCGCCGCCGGATTGACCCGCGCCGTGTAGCCGTCGATCACGCCGGCCGATTCGAGGCGCTTCACGCGCTCCGTCACCGCCGGCACCGACAGATGAACCTGGCGTGCCAGCTCCGTGTAGCTGATGCGGCCGTTGGCTTGCAGCAGCGCGAGTACCTTCCAGTCGAGTTCGTCCATTGCGGCGGAGTTTTTAAGGTGAAGCAGCCATTTTTCCTTAAAAACCGCCTTCAGCGGCGACCGGACTTTCCCTACGATTCGGGTTAAAGCCACTGGATGTCGCGAGGAGCCAGCCATGCTGTTCATCAAGTCCGTCGTGATGGGATTGTCGATCGCGGTGCCGGTCGGCCCGATCGGGATGTTGTGCATCCAGCGCAGCCTGAGCCGAGGCTTTCACGCGGGGTTCGCCACCGGCATCGGCGCCGCGTGCGCCGATGCGATCTACGGGCTGCTCGGCGCGCTGGGCGTTGCCGGCATCGTCACCGCGTTTCCGATGCTGACCGTCGCGCTGAAAATCGGCGGCGGTGCGTTCCTCGTGTGGCTGGCCTGGACCATCGCGCGGCAGGCGCCGGCCGCATCGGCGGCGCAGCGCGACTTGCCGCGCACGACCGTGCTGCGCGATTTCCTGACGACGTTCGGCCTGACGCTGTCGAATCCGATGACGATCCTGTCGTTCGTCGGGATTTTCGCGGCGCTCGGCCCGCTGACAGGCACGCATGACGACGCGATGGGGCCGACCGTCGCGCTGATGGTCGCCGGCGTGTTCCTCGGTTCCGCGACGTGGTGGCTGTGCCTGAGCAGCGCGACCGCCGCGTTGCGCACGAAGATGCCGCTGACGTTCATGCACGGGCTGTCGCGCGTGTCGGCCGTCGTGATCGCGGTGTTCGGCGCGATCCAGTTGATTGCGGGCGTACACGGCATCGTGTGGTCCTGACGCGAACCGCGGTGCGATCGAACGCGACGGCATTCGGCACCCGCGAACCCGTCCGCATCGACGCCCGCGACCGCGCGCGCCGATGCGCCCACCGCCGCGATTAGAACGTATAGCTGACCTTGCCGAACGCGGTGCGCCCGAGCGTGTTGTAGCCGTACGCGGTCACGTACTGACGGTCGAACAGGTTCGACAGCGACGCTGACACCGTCAGGTGCGCATTGATCTTGTACGACGCGCGCAGGTTCACGGTCAGGTACGACGGCAGATACGTGGCGTTGGCCGGGTCGTCGAACGTCGTGCCGCCGTAGTTCAGCGACGCGCCGGTGCTCAGTGCATGCAGGTGCAATTCGTCCCACGTGTGGTCGACGTTCACGCTGACCGTCTGGCGCGGCCGGCGGTTGAGCCAGCTGTCGTTGGTTTCGTCCTGCGGATTGAGGATCCCGACCGCGATGCTCACCGGCGTCGTGCGGCCGATCGTGCCCTTGTACGACAGGTCGATGCCGCGGATATGCGCACGGCCGATGTTCATCGGCGAGAACGTCGCCGGGTTGTACGCGATCAGGTTGTTGACGCGCGTGTCGTAGATCGCGGCGCTGAACGTGCCGTACGCCGTGTTCGCGTCAAGCGCGGCTTCGACCGAATTGCTGCGCTCCGGATTCAGGTTCGGATTGCCGTAACCGGGGTAGTACAGGTCGTTGAACGTCGGCAGGCGAAACGCATTGCCGTACGACACGCGCGCCGTATAGACCGGCGTGATCGCCCACGACAACGCTGCGTTGCCGGTGTTCACGGCTTTCCCCACGATGATCTCGTGACGGCCCGCGATGAACATCGTCACGCTGCCGAGCGTCGCCGACTGATGCAGCGAGAACGCGGAATCGTTGCGCGTGGGCACACCGTCCGGCACGTCGACCGGCAGGAACGCCTGCTCGCGCGTGAAGTCGTATGCGACCTTCGTCTCGCCCGACAGCGGTAGGCCGAACAGGTGGAAGCCGTGCGCCTGATGGGTCAGCGACGTCGACGAACTGATACGCTGCGAGTCGATCCGGTCGGTCCGGATGGCCGGGTCGCTCGCATACAGGAACTGGCGGTCGTTCGCATAACCGAACGATTGGTCGAACTGCGTGTCGGGCGTGATGTCGAGATGGAACGCGATGCCGGTCGTCAGTTGATGATCGAGCTCGCGGTTCGCAAAGCCGGCGTTGTCATAGGACAGGTCGGAGCGGTGATACAGCGCGAACGTCGAGATCGACCAGTTATCGCGCGCGTAGCCGAGGCGCGCATCGAGATCCTGCGCGTGATACGGATTGCGGCCGTCCTCGTGGTACGGCAGCACGGGCCGCGTCGCGTCGATGCCGGCGGTGTTGTACGAGTGCAGGCCGAGCGAGTAGGTGAGCCCGCCGAGCGCGGCCAGCGGCCCGGTCGACGGCACGGTGCCCGACGTGCGCAGCTGCGTGTCGAAGGTCTTGTTCGAGCCGCCGCCGAACGACACGCTCGTCTGGTTGGGCTGGCCGGCGGCGCGGCGCGTGAACAGCTGCACGACGCCGCCCATCGCATTCGCGCCGAACGATGCGGCGGCCGGCCCCGAAATCACTTCGACGCGCTCGAACGCTTCGGTCGGCAGGTCGGCCCACGGCGCGATGCCGGTGGTCGGCGAGCCGATCCGGATCCCGTCGATGAACACCGCGACCTGGCTGGCCGACGAGCCGCGGATGCTGACCGACGCGGACGAGCCGGGGCCGCCGGTCTGCGAGACGGTCACGCCCGGCAGCATCGCGAGCGCCTGCGTGATGCTCGGCTCGCTCGGCGACAGCCGGTCGAGATCGGCGCGCGTGAGCACCTGCGTCGTCGCATAGCGCTGGTCGAACGATTCGGGCAGGTGCCGCGTGTCGGTCACGGCGATCGTCGGCAGGGTGCCGTCGGCGGACTGGCGCGGCTGCGTGAGCGCCGTGTCGCCGGCAGCGTGGGCGATCGGGGAGAGCAGCGCGGTGGCGGCGGACGTGGCGAGAAGGTGGCGAAGATTCATGAGGCGGCGAGCGTGATCGTGTTGCAGGTACGGCGTGCGCGCGCGAAGACGCCGCGCATGACGGAGGCGCCACGGCGCGACGCTTCCGGCGTGGAAGCGGATGCGGAAAGGTTGGACATCTGAAGGGTCCTGAGGTCGGGCCGTCCATGCAACGGGGCGACCGCCAAAGGCGGTGCTGGCGCATCGGGACACCCCGCCCGGTGCGGCTGCTTGGACCTCGGGTCGATGGCAGGTCTCCTGGCTCGCGGGTCGTCATTCGCGCCGGCCTTCCCGGTTTCCCAGTGGCGTGTGGTGGCGCGGATTCGCCGATTACAGTTGCGGGGGCAGCCGCAGATTCGAGGCACGGCCTCTGCTGCGTTCCCTTTTGATCCCCTTCCGGGGAACCATCAGCGCGCAAGCGTAATGGCGAGCGCTCCGGCGCGTCAATCATCGGCGGCCGAGGGGATGCGAAAAAACGTCAGTGTTCGCCGAATGCTTTCGAAGTCCTTTCTTTTTTGGCGAAATCGAACCGCGTTCACGTCTGATGAAACGGAACGTCGGCGGCGCTGCCATCGCGCCGGAACCGGCTCGGCGCGATGCCCGTCCATCGCACGAACGCCCGCCGGAACGCTTCCTCGCCGCTGAACCCGAGATGCGCGGCGATCCGCGCGACCGGCCAGTCCGACTCGCGCAGGCAGCGCCGCGCGACGTCAGCGAGGCACTGCTCGCGCAACGCGTGATAGCTGCTGCCTTCGGCGGCGAGCCGCCGCCGCAACGTCGCCTCGCTCACGCCGAGCCACGTCGCCAGCTCGGTCAGCGCGGGCAGCGCCTGTTCGTGCGCGAGCGCCGCGTCGAGAAAGCCGCGCACCTGCTGCGCCCATGACACGACGGCCGGCGCCGCATCGATCAGACGAAATGGAAAATCCACGAGAAACGCGGCGAGTTCGCCCGGCTGGCGGATCACGCGGGCATCGAGCCGCGCCGCGTCGAACGCGAAGCCGTAGGTTTTGCGGCCGACGTGGACCGGCGCGTTGAACAGCCCGAGCAGCGGCATCGCATCGTCGCGGCGCGGATGGCCGAGCCACACTTCGTCCGGCCGCAGCGGCTGCCCGATCAGCCAGCCGAACAACTGCAGATAGCAGAACAGCCCCGTCAGGTCGACGAGGCACGCGGCCGAGCTGCGCGTGCGGCGCAGCGAATCCATCCGGAACGTCGCGCGAGCGTCGCGCACGGCGAGCGACAGCGCGCCGGCGCGCGGCGTCAGCATCTCGCAGAATTCGGCTGCACAGCGGATCGCGTCGGCGAGCGTCGCGCAACTGAGCAGGCAGCGGCACATCAGGTCGACTTCCTGCTTGCGCATCGGCGGATGGCCGTCGCCGCGCGCGACCTGCGCCTCGAGCCGCTCGATCGCGTCGCGATACAGCGCGACGAAGCCGCCGGGCGTCGTCGTCAGCGCGGCCGCGGCAGGCGTCGTGCGCCGTTGCGCCGGCGCTGCGCCGCTGCGCGTCAGTTCGTCGAGCAGGCGGGCGCCGAGGCCCGGCAGCACGCGGCTGCGTGCCGGCAATGCGCGCTGTTTCATGTGTTTCCCGATCTGAGCGTTGCGACAGGGGCCGGTGAGCGGGCCGGTAGGGGTTCGCCGCGCGTCGCCACGCAAGAATGCTATCCACGCCGGCCGCTTCCGGCCTCGCCGGAACGGCGTAGGCGGCCGTTGTCGCATTCCGCCACGAACCACCCGGGACGACCCGCGCATGATCCAGATCGTAGACGAAATCACCCTCGCGCCCGAGCGCATTCCCGACGTGCTGACGCTACTGCGCGACCGCTATTTGCCGGGCCACGCGGCGCGCGGACTGACGGCCGCCGGCCGCTGGGTGTCGCCGCCCGTCGCGGTGCCGGGGCAGCCGAGCACGCTGTGGCTGACGTGGCAAGTCGCCGATGCGCCGTCGTACTACCGGATGCGCGCGTTGACCGACGGCGACGTGGTCGCGTTCTGGATGGCCGTCGACGCGCTGTGCGACGCGCGCCGCCGCCATGTGATGACGGACGCCGATGCGCCGCTGCCCACGCTGACGGAGGTCGACCATGCGGCATGACACGGCCCAGGTATGGGTGGCGGCGACCGGCGATGCCGGCGCGATCGAACGTGCATTGCGCGACGCCGCGCATGCGCTGCCCGGCGCGACCCGCGTGGCGCTCGCACGCAATCTCGACGGCTGCTGGGGGGCGGGCGACTACACGCTCGACGTGCTGCGCGACGAAGGGGCGAACGATCGAGCGATGGATTTGAACGCGCTGGCCCGCGTGCCGGGCGTGGTGCGAATCGACAGCGCCGCGTGCCGCGCGATCGGCGGCAGCGTGCGCGAGCCGGCGCTGCGCGATGGCGTATGGCGCACGCTGATGCTTCGGGTGCGGCCGCAGGCCGACGAAGCGCAGGTGCGCGAGCTCGAGCGCGAACTGCTGCGCATGCCCGCGTTCATGCCCGGCATTCGCAACTGGCGGCTGAGCCGGATCGTGACGCCGGGCGCGTGGACCCACGTCTGGCAACAGGAATTCGCACAGGTTGGCGACCTGCTCGGCGAATACCTGCTGCATCCGTATCACTGGGGCTGGGTCGACCGCCGGTTCGACGCGGAAAGCCCCGACTGGACGGTCGATGCGATCTCGCATGCGTTCTGTCCGCTCGCGTCGAGCCTGCTGGCCGACACGGCGGCGTGACACGCGGCGCGCACGCGACCCACCGCAATGCAAACGACAACACGGGAGACACCACCATGCGAGCCTTGCTGATCGACCGCGTCGGTCATTCCGACGCGCTGCGACTGGCCGACGTTCCCGCACCGAAGCCGGGCCCCGGCGACGTGCTGATCCGCGTCGTATACGCGGGCGTCAATCCTGCCGACTGGAAATGCCGCGAAGGCTATCTCGGCGCGTTCATGCAGATGACGTTTCCGTTCGTGATCGGTTTCGACGCGGCTGGTGTGATCGAGGCGGTCGGCGACGGCGTCGAGGGTTTCACGCCGGGGATGCGCGTGTTCGCGCAGACCGACGTCGGCGCGGGGCGCTGGGGTGCGTATGCGGAATACGTCGCCGTGCGTCACGATTCGGTCGTGCGCCTGCCCGATGCGGTCGGCTTCGCGGCGGCGGCCGCCACGCCGACGCCCGCGCTGGCCGCATGGGCCGGCCTGTTCGACGACGGCGGATTGCTTGCAGGGCAGAGCGTGCTCGTGCACGGCGGCGCGGGCGCGGTCGGCACGTTCGCGATCCAGCTGGCCGCCCAGGCGGGCGCACGGGTCGCCGCGACGTGCTCGGCGCGCAACCGCGCCAGTGTCGAACTGCTCGGCGCGGCTGTGCGCATCCACTAACCCCCGCCGGACCTCGCGGCCGCCCTGCGGGCGTGGGCCCACCGC
>NZ_VWWG01000075.1:0-33342 GCF_011753085.1 Burkholderia sp. Tr-862 | reverse complement strand
CGCCGGCCGCCAACCGCCGCTCGAGCGTGCTCGCGCGCAGCGCGCCGCGGCCATCGCTGAACGTCACGCATGCGTGGCAGGGCTGCGCGTCGCTGAGCGGCTGGGAGCGGATCGACCGCGTGCTCGAAGTCGACCAGACGCCGATCGGCAAGACGCCGCGCTCGTGTCCGGCCACCTACATCGGTGTGTGGGACACGATCCGCAAGCTGTTCGCCGATACGCTGGAAGCGCGTGCACGCGGCTACACGGCGTCGCGTTTCTCGTTCAACACCGGCGACGGACGCTGCCCCGCCTGCGAAGGGCAGGGCGTGCGCACGATCGGGATGAGCTTCCTGCCCGACGTGAAGGTGCCGTGCGACGTATGCCACGGGCAGCGCTTCAATCCGGAGACGCTCGCCGTCACGTGGCGCGGCCGGAACATCGGCGACGTGCTGACGATGGAAATCGACGAAGCGGTGGAGTTCTTCGCGCCGATTTCGAACATCGCGCATCCGCTGCAGCTGATGAAGGACGTCGGCCTCGGCTACCTGACGCTCGGCCAGCCGTCGCCAACACTGTCCGGCGGCGAGGCGCAGCGCATCAAGCTCGTCACCGAGCTCACGAAGGTGCGCGACGACATCACGCGACGCGGCCAGAAGGCGCCGCACACGCTGTACGTGCTCGACGAGCCGACGGTCGGCCTGCACATGGCCGACGTCGCGAAGCTGATCCGCGTGCTGCACCGGCTGGTCGACGGCGGGCATAGCGTTGTCGTGATCGAGCACGATCTCGACGTGATCGCGGAAGCCGACTGGATCATCGATCTCGGTCCGGAAGGCGGCGTGGGCGGCGGCACGATCGTCGCGGCGGCGCCGCCGGAAGGGCTCGTGCAGGTGAGCGCGAGCCATACGGGCCAAGCGTTGAAGCCGGTGCTGGCGCGAACGGCTGCGGAGGGTGGTGAAGCGGAGCGGCAGGACGAAGCGCGGGTCGGTTGAACGCGGTGCTTGCGGTGAGCGGCCCCGGTGTCTGGCAAGACACCGGGGCCGTTCTCATTTCGTCATGCGAGCCGCCGCACTCATTCGTTCTTGACGCCGATCGCGTCGATGATGGTCTTCAGCTGCTGGCTCATCGGCAGGTTCAGACTCACGCCCGACGGAAGCGGACGCAGGAACCAGCGCTTGTACTGACGCGTGATCTCGCCGTCGACGGCCAACTCCTCGAACGTGCTCTTCACGACCTGCGCGAGCTGCGGATCGTCCTTGCGGAACATGATTCCGTACGGGTCGTATGACAGGTAATCGCCCACCACGTCGTACTGGCCGCCCTTGGCCGCATTTTCGGCAATCAGGCCGTACAGCAGCACGTCGTCCGTCGCGAACGCATCGGCGCGGCCGTTCGCGACGAGCGCGAAGCCCTGCGCATGATCCGGCACCACCTGCAACTGGATCCCGAGCTTGAACCGTGCGTCCAGGTCGCGCAGCGCCTTCTCGTTGGTCGTGCCGGCCGTCACCGCGACCTTCTTGCCGGCGAGATCGCGGAACGAGCGGATCGGCGAGCCTCGCTTCACCATCACCTTCGTACCGGCCACGAAGATGATCGGCGAGAACGCCACGCGCTGCTGGCGCTCCAGGTTGCTCGTCGTGGAGCCGCACTCCAGATCGACGTTGCCGCTGACCACCGCGTCGATGCGGTTGTCGGACGTGACCGGCACCCAGCGGATCGTCAGGCTCTTGTTGACCGCATCCTCGATCGACGACACGAGCGCCTTGCAGAGCTCAATCGAATAGCCGATCGGCTGGTTGCGCGCATTCAGGTACGAGAACGGTATCGACGCGTCGCGGTAGCCGAGCGCGATCGTGCCGCTGCTGCGCACCTTCGCGAGCGTGCCGGTCAGTTGGGCCGGCGCGAGCGGCTCGACGCGCGGCGGTGGTGCGGGTGCGTCGTCCGCGCGCGCGGTTGCGCCCGCGGCAAGCAGGCCTGCGAGCGCGAGCGCGCGCCAGAATCGCTGCATCTTCATCGCCGGGCCTCCGTCAGACGTCCGCCGGATGCGCGATCGAGCCTTCCTGCTCCGCCTCGATGCGCGCCAGGTTGGCCTCGGCTTCCGCCTCCGACATGAGCTGGCCTTCCCATTTCGCGACCACGGCGCTCGCGATCGAGTTGCCCACCGCGTTGGTGGCCGAGCGGCCCATGTCGAGGAACGTGTCGACGCCGAGGATCAGCAGCAGCCCGGCCTCTGGGAGCCCGAACTGGTGCAGCGTGGCGGCGATCACGACGAGCGATGCGCGCGGCACGCCGGCCATTCCCTTCGACGTGAGCATCAACACCAGCAGCATCGTGATCTGCGTGCCGAGCGACAGGTGGACGTTGTACGCCTGCGCGATGAACAGCGACGCGAACGTGCAGTACATCATCGAGCCGTCGAGGTTGAACGAATAGCCCATCGGCATCACGAAGCTCGAGATCTTGCGCCGCACGCCGAACCGGTCGAGCGCGTCGAGGATCTTCGGGTACGCGGCTTCGGAGCTGGCGGTCGCGAACGACAGCATGAACGCTTCCTTGATCAGCGCCAGCAGCTTGAACACGCGCCGCCCGAGGAACACCATCCCGGCACAGACGAGCAGCGCCCAGAGCAGGAACAGGCTGAGGTAGAAGTCGCCCATGAAGACCGCGAACTTCAGCAACACCGACAGCCCGTTGACCGCGACGGTCGCGGCCATCGCGGCCAGCACCGCGAGCGGCGCGAGCTTCATCACGTAGCCGGTGATCTTGAGCATCACGTGCGACAGCTGGTCGATCGCGGCCACGAGGATCTTGCCGCGCTCGCCGAGCGCGGCGAGCGCCACGCCGAAGAACATCGAGAACACGACGATCTGCAGAATTTCGTTGTTGCTCATCGCCTCGGCGAACGACTTCGGCACCATGTGGCCGACGAAATCCTTGAGCGTGAACTTGGAGGTCGCGAGGTTCGCCGACGCGCCGATATCCGGCAGCGGCAGGCCGAGGTTGTCGCCGGGCCGGAGCAGGTTCGCCATGAAGAGGCCGAGCAGCAGCGAGATCAGCGACGCGGTGACGAACCAGCCGAACGCCTTCACGAACACGCGCCCGACCGATGCCGCGTCGCCCATGTGCGCGATGCCGACGACGAGCGTGGAGAACACGAGCGGCCCGATCACCATCTTGATCAGGCGCAGGAACACGTCGGACACGAGCGAGATGTAACCGGCGATTTCGGTGGTGGCTTTTTTGTCGGGAAAGTTCGTGAAGATCATGTAGCCGATCACGATGCCAGCCACCATCGCGATCAGGATCCAGACGGCTGCAGCATTCTTTTTCTGCATCGTGAGCCTCCCATGCACCGGTTCGGCAACCGGGGATGGAAGGACAATACAGGACCAGAATGGCGATGAACAGTGCAACCGGGTCGGGGTTTGCGCTAGCGCCGGGTCGCGACGGATTGCCCGGCAGGGATTGCGACGGTAGCGCCTGATGCCTGGCGGCGGCGCAACCCGGTGCTCGATTTGTGCGGTGCGGCACGATGGTTGTTTGACCGCGCCGTGATCGCCGCGGTCGCCGTGAGCGGATGCCGGAGCCTCCCCGTGAGGTCGCGGGCCGTGCGGGCATGTATCACGTGAAGCCCGGCCTGTTCTCATCGTCGTCGACGTGGTCCAGCATGCGCCGCACGGCATCGTCGACCTCCAGCGCGCGCCGGTCGATGGAATCGATTTCGCGGCGTACACGTTTTTCAGGTGCCGCGGCTCGGGCATTTCGTGACTTTCGCCGCATGCGGCCGCGTTGACGGACGCGGCGCGGCCGCCGCGGGCTGCGGTCGGTGTCGAGGTCTACTAGGATTACGACGACCTGACGAAGCGGAACCTGATCGTCGGGATCGGCTTCGCGCACCTCGAACCGACGCAAGCGGTGCGGGAACATGAGAAGCATGGCGTGATCGTCTATGAATGCATCGCGTCGAGCCTGTATTCGGGGCGGATGTTGAAATCGTTCCGGCTCGTCGGCGCGGTGCGAATCTCATCGCTCCATTGCCATGCGCTGAACGATATCGCGCGATTCCTGGCGATTACCGGGACGCTGGCGGCGAACGGCCTGGATCTTCCGGGCCGTGTCGCATCCGGTGCCGGAAAACGGCTACGCAATAGGTTCGGGCTATGACCGGCAGAGCGAATCGATAGTTGTCGCGGTCCGGGATTGCGCGTGTAATGGCTCGCGATACCGGATGATGCCGATGACTCGATGGAGGAGCAGCGCGTGAAGATCGTAGTGGCAGTGAAGCGGGTGGTCGATTACAACGTGAAGGTCCGCGTGAAGTCGGACAACACGGGCGTCGACATCGCGAACGTGAAGATGTCGATGAACCCGTTCGACGAAATCGCGGTGGAAGAAGCCGTGCGCCTGAAGGAAGCGGGCGTCGCGACCGAAGTGATTGCGGTGTCGGTCGGTGTCACGCAAGCGCAGGAAACGCTGCGCACGGCGCTGGCGATTGGCGCGGATCGAGCAATCCTGGTCGAATCGAACGACAGCGTCGAGCCGCTGGCCGTCGCGAAGATTCTGAAGGCGCTGGTCGACAAGGAGCAGCCGCAGCTGGTGATCCTCGGCAAGCAGGCAATCGACGACGATTCGAACCAGACGGGCCAGATGCTGGCCGCGCTGGCCGGTCTGCCGCAAGCGACGTTCGCGTCAAAGGTGACGATCGCCGACGGCAAGGCCACGGTTGCGCGTGAAGTCGACGGCGGCGCGGAAACGCTGTCGCTGACGCTGCCGGCGGTGGTCACGACCGACCTGCGCCTGAACGAGCCGCGCTACGTGACGCTGCCGAACATCATGAAGGCGAAGAAGAAGCCGCTGGAAACCGTGAAGCCGGAAGACCTGGGCGTGGATGTCGCGCCGCGTCTGAAGACGCTGAAGGTGGTCGAGCCGCCGAAGCGCGCGGCCGGCGTGAAGGTGCCGGACGTGAACACGCTGGTCGAGAAGCTGAAGACCGAAGCCAAGGTGCTGTAAGAGGGAGCGGAAAGAAATGACGATTCTGGTGATTGCAGAACATGACCACGCGTCGATCAAGGCCGGGACGCTGAACACGGTGGCGGCGGCGGCCGAGGTTGGCAAATTCGTTGGCGGCGACATTCACGTGTTGGTCGCAGGGCATAACGCGCAAGCGGCAGCCGACGCAGCAGCGAAGATCGCAGGTGTTTCGAAGGTACTCCTGGCCGACGCGCCGCCGCTTGCGGACGGCCTCGCCGAGAACGTCGAAGCGACGGTGTTGATCATTGCAGCGAACTACTCGCACATCCTCGCGCCGGCGACGGCCTACGGCAAGAACATCGCGCCGCGCATCGCCGCGAAGCTTGATGTCGCGCAGATCTCCGACATCACGGCGGTTGTTTCGGCCGACACGTTCGAGCGCCCGATCTACGCGGGCAACGCGATCGCGACGGTGCAGTCGAGCGACCCGATCAAGGTCATCACGGTGCGTGCGACGGGTTTTGATCCGGTAGCGGCCGAAGGCGGCAGCGCATCGGTCGAGAAGATCGAAGCGGCAGCCGACGCAGGCAAGTCGCAATTCGTGAGCCGTGAAGTGACGAAGCTGGACCGTCCGGAACTCACCAGCGCGAAGATCATCGTATCGGGCGGCCGCGGTCTGGGCAGCGGCGAGAACTACACGAAGGTGCTGGAGCCACTGGCCGACAAGCTGCAGGCAGCACTGGGCGCATCGCGCGCGGCAGTCGACGCCGGCTACGTGCCGAACGACTACCAAGTCGGCCAGACCGGCAAGATCGTCGCACCGCAGCTGTATATCGCGGTGGGCATCTCGGGTGCGATCCAGCATCTGGCCGGCATGAAGGATTCGAAGGTGATCGTCGCGATCAACAAGGATCCCGAAGCGCCGATCTTCAGCGTTGCCGACTACGGGCTCGTCGGCGACCTGTTCGCGCTCGTGCCGGAGGTGGTCGATGCCGTCTGATGCAGCGGTGCGCGCGAGCGTCGGACGCTCGGCACCTGCCCAGTCATACCTGTTCGTGCCGGGAAACAAGCCCGAGCGGTTCGACAAGGCGCTCGCAAGCGGCGCCGATGCGGTCATCATCGATCTCGAAGATGCTGTCGAACCGGACGCGAAAGCGGCGGCGCGCGATGCGATCGCCCGGTGGGTTTCGCCCGAGCACCCGGTGCTCGTGCGGATCAATGCGCGGAACACGCCGTGGTTCGAGGCCGACGCCGCGCTTGGCGCGTTGAAGGGCGTGGCAGGTATCGTGCTGCCGAAGGCCTCGCGTGCGGACGATGTGTGCGCGGCCGTTGCGCTTGCGCGCCGGCGCGTGCCCATCTATCCGTTGATCGAAAGCGCAGACGGCATGTGGAACGCGCTCGACGTCGCGAAAGCGCCGTACGTCGCGCGGCTGATGTTCGGCACGCTCGATTTCATCGCGGACATGGGCATGTCGGACGATGGCGTTTCGCTCAATCACTTTCGGTCGCAACTGACGTTGATTTCGCGGGTTGCCGGTATCGAGTCGCCGGTCGACGGGGTGACGCCGGACATTCACGACGAGGAACGGATCGCGCGTGACGCGTTCAACGGGAAGCAACTGGGATTCGGCGCGAAGCTGTGCATTCACCCGAAACAGATCGCATTCGTGCACAAGTGCTATCGGCCGAGCGAGGATGAGGTGCGCTGGGCGCGGCAGGTGCTCGATGCGATGCGCGAGTCGAATGGCGGCGTGGTGACGGTCGACGGGAAGATGGTCGATCGGCCCGTATTGCTACGTGCGACGCGAATCGACGAACTGGCCTCATTCGCGGGCGCGGCAGCGGAAGGGGCGGCTCGCGCATGATCCGAAGCGGATGCCGCCGCCACCCGGACGAAGTGCGCGGTCGCGCGTGACGCACGTAACGTGCTCACTACTGCTACACGGGAGCAGGGGCGTTCATCAGCTCGACGACCCAGTCGATGAACGCACGCAGTTTGGCACTGACGTGGCGGTTCGGCGGATACGCGATGTATAGCGGCATCGGATCGAGTTGCCAGTCGTCGAACAGCGTGACGAGTTCGCCGCGCTCCAGATGCGCTTTCGCCATATATCGCGGCAGCCACATGATGCCGAGACCGGCCACGCCGGCCGCGAGATAAGCATTGCCGTCATCGACGGCGAGCGCGTAACGGCCTTGCACCGCGACGGTCTCGTCGCGGCGATGCATGACGAGCGGATAGAGTTTGCCCGCGCGTCCCCACGAGAATCCGACGATGCGGTGATGCGAGTTTTCGAGTTCCGCCGGATGCAAAGGCGTGCCTGCGAGTGCGAGATAGCCGGGCGACGCAACGATGCCGAGCGACAGGTCCGCCACGCGCCGGGCGACCATCGACTGATCGTTCGGCTCGCCTCCGCGCACGACGCAATCCACGTTCTCGCCGATGATGTCGACGGTACGGTCGCTCACGCCCATGTCGAGCTGAATGTCCGGATAGCGGGCGAGGAATGCCGGCAGCGCGGGGATCAGGATCAGGCGCGCGAACGGGCTTGGCACGTCCACGCGCAGGCGCCCTCGTGGCACCGCCGATGCACTCGACAGGCTCGTTTCGGCGTCGTCCATATCGGCGAGCAGCCGGGTCACGCGCTCGTAGTACGCGATGCCGTCCGGCGTGACGTTGATCCTGCGCGTCGTCCGGTTCAGCAGCCGGACCCGCAAGCGCGCCTCGAGCTGCTGGACCAGCTGCGTGACGGTGGTCTTGCTCATATGCAGCGTCTCGGCGGCCTTCGTGAAGCTGCCCGCCTCGACGACCCGGACGAAAGCGCGCATCGCATCGAAGCGATCCATGAGTGTGTGCCTCGCATTTGAATTGTTTGCATTTTACAAACGGTCATGGACAGGGATGGTCGTTTATCGCGCGGGTGTCGGTCGGTACAGTGTGCCGATCGAAACCAGTGATCATTGGAGGTGAAGGTGGGCAAGCGCGATGTGGTGTTTGCGCCGGGACGTCGGGCGCTGTACGAGCGCAACCGGTACTCTCCGGCCGTTCGGGCGGGCGGGTTGCTGTTCGTCTCCGGTCAGGTCGGCAGTCGTGAGGACGGGACGCCCGAGCCGGATCTGCAGGAACAGGTGCGGCTCGCTTTTCGAAACCTGAATGCGATCCTGCACGCGGCCGGCTGCACGTTCGACGATGTGGTCGACGTCACGGTGTTCATGGTCGATCCGCAATCGACCTTCGAGCGCGTCTGGCAGGTCGTGCCGGAGTTCTGGGGCGACGCGCCGCATCCGGCGCTTACCGCGGTCGGTGTGACCTGGCTTTACGGCTTCGATTTCGAGATCAAGGTCGTGGCGAAGCTTCCGGTTGCTGAATGACGTAATTCGAGGGTTCCCGGCAAAATTGACCTTTCTTTCAGGCCGACGGTACCTGCCAATCTCGACAGGTTGTTCCGCCGTACCGCGTGCGCGATGATTTGCGTGCTCATTGCGAGCCTGCCCCGCTTGCGTTCCGTGCAATCCAGGTATCGCGCGTTGCGCGTCCGATTCCGACCCGCAGCGGCGCAGCAGGGGTGATCGGCTTGTTCGCAATGACGACCTTCCGCAGCGCGACGACGAGGCGAACCATGACATCCAGCAGACTCGAGCAAATGCAGGTCAATCTCACGTTGGCCTATGTTCTTAATAACGCGGCAACCGACAGATTCGGGCACGGACTCAAGCATCCGCCTGCGTCGCAAGTCAAAAAGATCATCGTGGATCGCCTGAACGGATCGAAGATGACCCGGAACGATCGGTTCGAAATTGCCTGGGGGCCGGCGATCGTATTGGATCCGAATGGCGAAGCTGCCAATGTCACCGTCGTCTTGCAATTGGCCGGTACCGGCGAATATACAGTGGTGACGAGCGGCACCAATTTCGCGTCCCCGCTTGATGTTCTGAGCGATTTTTCCTATGACACCCTCGAGCCGTTCAGTGCGTATGTGCCGAATTGCCCGTCGGACGCACAAATATCGGCGGGTACGAACGGAGCGTTGTCCGAGGTACTGAGCACGCCCGATGAAAGTCATCAGACGCTCGTCCAATTCCTGACGACCGTGCCACCGTCATCGGTAGTCACCGTTGTCGGGCATAGCCTCGGAGGCGCGTTGGCGTCCGCGATCGTGTTGTACCTGAAGAATCAGAGCGGCTTGCAGTCTCTGACGTACCACTGCCAGACGTTTGCGGCGCCGACAGCAGGCAACGATGTGTTCGCCGGCTATTTCGACGAGCAGATGCGAGGCAATGCGGTA
Source organism: Burkholderia sp. Tr-862 (assembly GCF_011753085.1). Taxonomy (NCBI): domain Bacteria; kingdom Pseudomonadati; phylum Pseudomonadota; class Betaproteobacteria; order Burkholderiales; family Burkholderiaceae; genus Burkholderia; species Burkholderia sp. Tr-862. The sequence goes on along the minus strand of NZ_VWWG01000075.1, from coordinate 24,103 downwards.
CGCATATTCACGACGCGGGATATCGTGCCGATGGCATGGAATGCGGACAGCCTCCAGAAGGTAAAAACCGTCTACAGCGACGTTCCTCACCATGACACCCCCGATAACGTGAAGGTTGCTGTCGATATGGTCAGCATTGCGACAATGTCGCTGAAGTACACCCAATGGGGAACCTCCGAACCATCAGGCCCCGTGGCGACGGCGATGGAGTACCCGCTGAAGGCGGACGTCAACAAAGCCATTCTGGATTTCCAGGCGCAGGTTGGCTTTCAGCATATCGACGGATACATTGCCTGCCTGGGTATGGCCCGCAGCGACATTGACCTTCCACCGCCGGCACAGGTCAACCCCAAGGTCGGTAAAACGCCCGTGTGAAGCAGTACGAAGCAAAACCCATAAGACCACTGGCACGCAGTGTGAAAACCCGCTTCGGCGGGTTTTTTCATGGCCGGTTTCTGCGTGGCCGCAATGGCCTGAGTCGCCGCCGTCGATATGTCGTGGGATCGACGCTTGGCAAAGATCAAGCGTACGTCGCGGCTTTGCATTGTTCACTCCGGAAGTAACAGAACGTTCAATCGGCCGTCATTTATCACCCGCTTGCGACTCAGTAGAGTGCTTTCCCATGTCGTCGCCCGGCGACAACCTGAATGAAAGGAAGCCAATCATGACGCAACACACTTTGTCGCCCAGGGATCCACAAACGGCACGCCGTTATGGCGCAGGCGTCGCAACGATGGCCGCGCAGTTCGGCGCCGGGCGCGCTCGAATCAACTGAAATCCGGGTGTGCGAGGCGCGCCGCACCGGACACCGCCGCATTCTTTCCAGCCGATCCACAAGGAAACGCTCATGCAATACAAGCAACTGGGCCGCACCGGCCTGTATGTCTCCGAGCTGTGTCTCGGCACGATGACGCTGGGCGGCAATGCCGATGCCGGCATGTGGGCGGCGATCGGCGCGGTCGGCCAGGACGACGCGACCCGACTGATCTCCCGCGCACTGGCCGCCGGAATCAACTTCATCGATACCGCCGATATTTACTCGTTTGGCCACGCCGAACGCCTCGTCGGACAAGCGCTCCGGGACATCGGCGTCCCGCGCGGCGAGATCGTGCTGGCGACCAAGACGGCCGGCGTGATGGGCCCGAAGCCCAACGATCAGGGCGCGTCGCGTGGCCACATCATGGATTCGGTGCAGAGAAGCCTGGAACGGCTGCAGGTCGACCACATCGACCTTTACCAGATCCACGCGAACGATTCCGTCACGCCGATCGAAGAGACGCTGCGGGCGCTCGACGATCTGACGCGCCAGGGGCTGGTGCGCTATGTCGGTGTCTCGAACTGGCGCGCAGGAAAGATCGGCAAGGCGCTCGGACTCAGCGAAGCGCTCCGCGCGACGCGCTTCGAGACGCTCCAGGCCTACTATTCGATCGCCGGACGTGACGTGGAGCGCGAACTGGTGCCGCTCGCGATCGAGGAGCGGATGGGGCTGCTCGTCTGGTCGCCGCTTGCCGGCGGATTGCTGTCGGGGAAGTTTGGTCCCGGGGCGCCAACGGAAGAAGGTTCGCGGCGCAGCCATTTCGATTTCCCGCCGGTCGATCTTGACCGGGCCTGGCCGTGCGTCGCGGCGATGCGCGCCATCGCTGACGCGCGAGGGGTATCGGTCGCCCGGATCGCGCTCGCGTGGTTACTCGCCAAGCCGCATGTCACGAGCGTCATCATCGGTGCCAAACGGGTCGAACAGCTCGAAGACAATCTCGGCGCGGTCGATGTCGTCCTGACCGACGACGAGCTGGCGCGTCTCGACGCCGTGAGTGCCTTGCCGCCGTGTTATCCGGGCTGGATGATCGATCGTCAGGAGTCGGGCCGACGGCCGAAGCCATTTTCGCGCGTCGTATCGAATTAGGATCGGCGACGCCAGGTCCGTCCCTTCGCGTTAAAGCGACGCGCCACCACACATGACGATCTGCTGCCCCGTGATCGCGCTCGCATCCGCGCTCAACAGGAAGCCGGTCAGCGCGGCGACTTCCTCGGGCGTGATGAATCGCCCGATCGGCGGAAGGCGGGGAGGCGTTGCCGCCCGCGCCGGATCGCGCAGGAACGGCGTGTCCGTCGCGCCGGGCGCGACGACGTTGACGGTGATGCCCTGCGGTGCGAGTTCCGCGGCCCAGGACCGCGCCAGGCCAACCAGCGCGGATTTGGTCGCCGCATACTGACTGCGCGTGGCCGCACCGTTGGCGGTGCGGCTGCCCAGCAGCACGATGCGTCCGCCGGCTGGCATCCGGGGCACCAGGCGATCGGCGAGAAAGGTGGCGGACTCAACGTGCAAGCGCCACATTGCCGCGCCGTCCTCGTGTGAAAGTTGACCGAGCGGCGCGGTACGCATGAAGCCGGCCGCATGCACCAGCGCGTCCACCGCACCCAATGCATCGCACACGGGCCCGAGTGCCGCGAAGTCGGTGACGTCGACCGGCACGATGTTCAGGGAGCCATGCGTCGTTTCAATGCGCGAGCGGCACAATCCCGTGACGCGCCAGCCGTCGGCGAGCAGACGGTCGACGATCGCTCGTCCAATTCCCGACGACGCACCCGTGACGACTGCGTGGCGCGAACCCGAACTCGAACCCGACTGCTCCAGTTGACCCACGATCGCTCCTGCTACGTTTGAACCTGCGATGAACCGCCGGATGTCGCCGCAGTCTTCGTGCTGACCGCGTGCACGGTGATCCGCGCTTGCGAATGGAACGGTTCGAGCTGCTCGGGCAAAGCCGCATCGTCCGTCACGAGCGTCCAGTCGCGCTCGAGCGGCGTCCAGTGCTGCTGGCTCGCGCGTCCGAGCTTGTCAGCGGTCACGAGCACGAAGACCTCGGCTGCCTGCCGCATCACGCACTCCTTCAGATACGACTGTTCGCTGCTCGCCTCGCACAAGCCCAGTTCCGCGACCACGCCATCCGCGCCGAGGAACGCCTTGTCGACGCTCAGGCGGCTCAGCGCGATCTGCGCAAGCGGCCCGAGCGTGCTCATGCTGGACGACCGGACGTCGCCGCCGATCACCGTCACCTGCACGCCCGACGCGGCGAGCGGGCTCACGACCAGCAGGTTGTTGGTGACGACGTGAACGGCTGTCCGCCCGGCAAGCAGGCGCGCCAGCGCCGCGGTCGTGGTGCCGCCGTCGAGGAATACGGTGTCGCCGTCCTCGACGAACGCGCTCGCCGCGTGCGCGATCGCTTCCTTCTGTTCCTGCGAACTGACGCGCCGCTCCTCGAGCGAGGGCTCCGGCTCATGGCCGCCGACCGCGGCGGCGCCGCCGTAGGTGCGCAGAATGCGACGGTCGCTCGCGAGCGCGCGCAGATCCCGGCGAACGGTCGCTTCCGACATCCCGAAGTGCTCGCACAACGTCGCAACGTCCGTCATGCCCCCGAGCACGGCCTGCAGCATCGCCTCCCGGCGCCTGGTCACTTTCATGTGCGTGATTTCCTGGTCTGATCGCATTGGCGCGCAAGTCTGCGCATCCCGACCGACAAGTTTATCGAATTGCCGCAGTGACGGGCCAGTTGCGCCGGCGGGTGTCATCGACCGCGAACCCACGCTTCGTCGACGCGCACGTATTTGATCTTCTGCCGGAACCAGGTGAATGCGATGTGCAATGCGCCGTCTTGCGACTGCACGATAGACGGATAGGAATACTCCCGGTTGCGCTGATCCGCGGAATTGTTCGTCATGCAGTACCCGTCGCCGATTTCCAGGTTGCGGCGGCGCCGCCATGTCCTGCCGCCGTCCTCGGAGATGGCCAGCGACATCGGCGCGCGCGGGGCGCCCCAGAAAGCGGTGCCGCGCGCGGACGCCTTCTGGTCGCGCAGCTCGCCGCTGTCCTCCGAGTCTTCGATGTCGTCGTACAGGGACGCGCGACGCTCGTTGCCGTGCGACGCATCGCTCTCGTTGAACACGAGTGCGAGGTGGCCGTTCTGCAGCACCGTGAACTGGATCGACGAGTTGTTGTTCGGCACATCGGTCGGCTCGGGCGCGCTCCACGTGCGGCCATCCGCCGAGCGGCTCGCATAGACGAAGTCCGCCCAGCGGCTGCGGTAAAGCGCCAGCAGCGAGCCATCGTGCAGCACGTGAACGTTCATGTGCACGCACCCGACGCTGTCCGGCACCTCGTGCAGCGTCCATGACGCGCCCTGGTCGTCGGAGACCATGACCGCGCTGACGTCGTCGTTGCCGACCCAGCGCTCACCGGGCGCCGTGCGGCACAGGAATACCGGGCAGAGCCACGTGCCGCTGTCGAGCGCGATGATCGGCTGGCGGACGAATGTCCCGGGGCGATCGAACAGGGTCTCGACGGGGCCCCAGGTGACGCCGCCGTCCGTCGACACGCGGCGGCGAACGATCGCCGTGTTCTGATGGCCGGACAGTTGCGCGGTGTAGATCAGCCACAGGCGGCCGTCCGGCGCGGTGAACAGCACCGGGTTCTGTTCCGAGCGGGTCGGGTCGTCCGACAGCTTTTGAGGCGCCGACCACGCGTTCGCGCCGGCCGCGAGACGCGACAGGTAGATGGAGACGTCGGGAATGCCTTCCTGGGTGCCGCCGAACCAGACGCACAGCAGGTCGCCGTTTTCGAGGCAATGCAGGTTGGCCGCGTGGTTCTGCACGCAGGCGGTGGGCAGAAACGCTTCCTGCCGTTCCGCGTCGGCATACGCCGTGCGAACGCAGTGATCCGACGCGGCGCTCGCCGCTTCAACGAGGTTCGTGCTCATGAAATGTGTCTCGAGTTGCGAGGTTAGTGCGATTCGCGATGCGTGAGCGCCTTGTCGCGAAGATTCGAGCCCTCGCCATGAAACAACAGCTTGCCGATGACCAGCACGATGGCGGGCGTCACCAGGGCGACGTACATGTTGTCGATGCCGAACGGGTTGCCGAGCAGGTACCAGACCGTCGTGGCGAGCGTCGCGACGATCAGGGCCGAGACGGCGCCGCGCTTGCCGCTGAAGAACGGCAGGTAGATACCGATCAGCGCAACGACCGACACGGACAGACGCAGCGCACGGCTGAAGAACGACAGCGCGAGGATCTGCGGGACGAACAGCACGAAGATCAGCGGGAGGAAGCCGACGATCAGCGAGATCCAGCGCGTCATTCTCAGTTCGACGTCGGGTGTCGGCTTGAAGCGCGGCACGTAGAAGTCCTTGACGATCAGCGATGCGATCGCCAGCGCGACGGTGCAGACGCTCACGAAGATGGATGCGACGAGCGACGTCGTGACGATGCCGGCCAGGATGGGGTTCATGTGCTGCAGGAACACCGGCAGCGCGTAGAGGCTCTTGATGTTCGGATACAGGTACTTGGCCGTCACGCCGATGAAGCCGAGTGCGAGCCCGATCGGCACGCACAGGAGCGCGGCGATCAGCGAAGACGCGCGCGCACCCTCGGGGCTGCGGGTGGCCGAGATGGCCTGGATGATGAACTGCGTCGAGAAGATCGCGCCGGCCGTGCCGATGATCCATGCGCCGATCGTGCCGCCCGACAGCGCACCGGTCCACGTGAAATAGTGCGCGGGCATGTTCTGCGCCATCGGCTGGATGCCGCCCGACAGCTTCCACGCGACACCGACCAGGATGGCGATGCCGAGCAGCTTCACGGCGCTGTGAATGACCGTCAGGTACGCGACGCTCTTGAGGCCGCCCCACACGAAGTAGACGGTGCTGACGATGGCGGTGATGATGGCGGCCGTGGGCAGGTTGATCCGCATGACCGTCGAGATGGCCGCCGCCCCGCTCACGTAGTTGCCGACGTTCACCACGAACAGCGCGTAGATCATGATCGCGGACACGGCGAGCTTCGCACCGTTGCCATAGCGTTGCGCGATGAAGCCGGAGATCGTGAACTCGCCGGACGCATACAGGCGCTTGGCCATGAACAGGCCGAACAACAGAAAGCCGATGGCCGCCGCCAGGACCGACCACGACGCGGCGATGCCGGCCGAGAACGCTTCCTGCGATGTCCCGACCGTCGATTTCGCGCCGATGAATTCCGACATCAGCAGGATGGCGACCACCAGCGCGGGCATCGAGCGCCCGGCCACCATGAACTGTTCGGAATTACGGCTGCGCAGGCGAATGCTGATCACGCTCGTAATCACAATGTAGGCGACCACCATGCCGATGATGGTGGCTGTGTCCCAATAACTGAAGGTGGCCATCGCTTGTCTCCACGTTACCTTCGGTTGATATGCGTTCGGGTATGTCGGGCGATCCGGCATGTGCCTGCCGGTATCGCTCCTTGGTCGATGCGGGTTGTTGCGTGTCGTTGCGTGTCGTTGCGGATGCCGCTTACGCGGCGCTGGCGACGGGCGCCGGCTCGTTGCGTCGCGTGGCGAGCTCCACGGCCTGGCGGAAAGCCTCCAGCAGGCTGCGTTCGTCGGCGATGCCCTTGCCGGCGATGTCGAACGCGGTGCCGTGGTCCACCGACGTGCGGATGACCGGCAGGCCGACCGTCACGTTCACGCCGGCTTCGAGGCCCATCACCTTCACCGGCCCGTGTCCCTGGTCGTGATACATCGCGACGACCACGTCGAAATCGCCGCGGCCCGCACGGAAGAACAGCGTGTCCGCCGGCAGCGGGCCTTCCACGTCCCACCCGCGCGCCTGGAGGACCTGGACCGCCGGAACGATCTTTTCTTCCTCTTCGCCGTAGCCGAACAGGCCGTTCTCGCCGGCATGCGGATTGATGCCGCATACGCCGATGCGGGGATTCTCGATGCCGGCGCGAACCAGCGTGTCGTGTGCGCGCTCGATCGTGCGTTGCACGAGGCCCGGCTCGATCTTGCGAATCGCGTCGAGCAGGCCGATGTGCGTCGTCACGTGGATCACGCGAAGGTTGGGCGCGACCAGCATCATCGACACCTCGTCGATACCCGTCAGATGCGCGAGCATTTCCGTGTGTCCGGGGAAAATATGGCCGCCGGCATGCAGCGCTTCCTTGTTGAGCGGCGCGGTGCAGATCGCATCGAGCTCGCCGTTCGACGTCAGCTCGACGGTGCGGGCGATGTATTGATACGCGGCGTCTCCGGCGACCGCGGACAGCTTGCCATAGGGCAGGTCGGCCGGAATGAGCGCCATGTCGATGCAATCGACGACCCCTACGCGGAACGCGCCGTCGGACGGCCGGCTGACGGCACGCACCTCGAGATCGACGCCCGCCCTGCGGCCGGCGTCCCGCAGGCGCGCGGCGTCGCCGATGACCACGGGACGGCACTGCTCATACACGGACGCATGGGCAAGGCTTTTCATGATGATTTCCGGTCCGACGCCGGCCGCGTCGCCCATGGTGATGCCGATGATGGGGCGGTTGTCCATGGCAGTTCCCTTCACAAATTGGTTTGAGCGGTATTGGCTGTCTTGCCTTCATTCGCAAGCCGGCGCCACGCGTGATGGATCGACCCGGGCTGGCCGAAGCCGCCGGCCTTGGTCACGACGGGGAGTGTCTTTCCTTGCAGCCGGCATTCGAGCAGCGGCATGCCGTCCTCGATTTCGTCGACGACGCGCAACGCGCTCGCGCCGGCCGCGGTGAGCAGCGCGCGCGCCGTTTCGCCGCCGGTCGCGATGATCGCGCCTGCGTGGCGCACGGCCGGCGCAAGCAAGGACGCGAGACGATCGCAGAACAGCAGGCCGTCCTTCACGTCGCCGCGCTGCGTCTGGCTCAACGAGACCACTACATGCCGGCCGCGGCGCAGGGCGTCGCATACGACCGTCGTCACGTCGCTGCGCGGGTCATCCAGCGCGGGGACGGCGACCTCGAGCGCAACGAGGCTGGCACCGGCGTTGGCCTTGAGGTACTCCACCTGCGCATGCGAGATGCTCGACATGCTGCCGACGACCGTGAGCACCGGTCCTTGCGGATCGTCACCGGCGGCCGCCGGTTCGGCGGTGCCGCGGGGCGGCACCAGCGCTTCGATGACCGCGGGGGCCAGGCCGGCCGAGCCGACCCAGAACACGTTGTCGAGCGTCGCGGATGCGCGGGCAATGCGTTGCAGATCGTCGTCGGACTCCGCATCGCACACGACGGCTTGCGCGCCCTCGGATTGCATCTCCCGCAGGCACGCCGTGAGCGCGCCCGGTTCGCCGCGCACCGTGCCGATCGCCGCGTAGGCGACGCGCAGATGTTCGGCGCAGAGCAGCGCAACCAGGTCGGCCTTGCCCGGGATGTTCTCGTTGCGCCAGTATTCGCTGGCTTCGACCGGCACGCCGCGCACCCATTGCCGCCCGTCCCGCGTGGTGCGGCCGGATGCCGGGTAGGCGGGACACACGATCGCCATGCCAAGCTGCGACGCCAGCGCGGCGACCTCCGCCGCGACATTGCCTCGCAGCGTCGAGTCCACCTTCTTGTAGATACGCGTGCCGGCGTGCGACAGCGACTCGACGGCGGCGACGTTGCGTCGGGCGGCCTCGTCCTTCGATGCGCGGCGCGAGTCCACGTCGACCGACAGGATGTCCACGCCGTTCGTCGGCGCGGGCGCGTGCTCGGGGTCGAGCAGGACCATCGCCGTCAAGCCGTGACGCAGCCCGGCCACCGCGCAATCGGCCGCGCCCGACAGGTCGTCGGCGACGATCAGGAGCCGTGCCGCGTGCTGTGCGACCGCGTTCGCGTTCATGGCAGCAGGCGGCTGTAGATGGATTTCATGTCGTCGAGCGTCAGCGCCTTCGGATTGTTGCCGAGCAGGCGCTTGACCTTCGATGCCGCGACCGCCAACGCGTCGAGATGTTCTTCGGACACGCCGAACTTGCGCAGGTCCTGGGGAATGTCGACGGCGGCCGTCCATTCCTCCATCTTGTCGATCAGCTTGCGTGCCGCGACCGGGTCCGCGTCCGTTTTCAATGCCAGATCGAGTGCGCGCGCAACGTTCGACAGCCGGCCTTCGATCGCATCGAGGTTGAAGGCCATCACGTGCGGCAGGAGCATCGCGTTCGCGACGCCGTGCGTGACGTTGAACATGCCGCCGAGCGGGTAGGCCAGCGCATGCACCGCCGCCGTGCCGGCGGCGGTGAGCGCGAGGCCGCCGTACATCGATCCGAGCATCATCGCTTCGCGTGCTTTCAGCGACCGGCCGTTTTCGTACGCTTCGACGATGTTCGCGCCGATCAGGCGCATCGACTCCATCGCGTACATGTCGCTGATCGGGTTCGCCTTCGTCGAGATGTACGATTCGAGCGCATGCACGAATGCGTCCATGCCGGTCGCGGCCGTGATCGGCTTCGGCAGGCCGAGTGTCAGCTCCGCATCGAGAATCACGATTTGCGGCAGCAGGTGACGGCTGACGATCCCCACCTTCAGCGCTTCGTCCGGCAGCGTCACGATCGCGTTGGGCGTGACTTCGGAGCCGGTTCCGGCGGTCGTCGGCACCAGGATCATCGGCACGCCCGGGTGCTTGATCAGGTCGATGCCGAGCCAGTTGCGCAGCGGTTCGTCGTTGGTCAGCCGGACCGCGAACAGCTTCGCCGCATCGAGCACGCTGCCGCCGCCGATGGACAGAATCGCCTGCGGTGCAAAAGGCGCGATCTGCTCCTGGTACACCGTCTCGACGTTGCCGATGGTCGGCTCCGGCTCGACGCCGCGAATGATGCGCACGTCGACGTCTTTCGCGTTGAGCAATTCGATCACGCGATCGGCAATGCCCAGTTCTTCCATGGCAGGTTGCGTGATCAGCGCAATGCGCTCGACCGGCGTATCGAGCAGCGACAGCTTGTCAGGAAGCGTGCCGAGGCTGCCGGCGCCATGGATGACGTGCTTGACGGTCTGGAAGTGATAGGTAGTCATGCTGATGACCCGTTTCAGTGGCCGCGTGCGGCGTCGTGGTAGATGGAGAGCGCTTGCGCCAGGCGCTCGCGCGCGCTGGCGTCGAGCGGCTGGGCGGGGGAGCGTGCGGGGCCTGCGGGCATCCCGAGCATGTGCGCGGCGGTTTTCAGCACGACGGGCATCGTGCCCAGCGCGAACGCATCGCGCAGCGCGCGCAGCGATTCCTGGGCGGCGCGTGCGCCGGCGATATCGCCCGCCTGGAACTTGTTCCAGATGGACATGACGACCTGCGGGACGGCATTGGTCGTCGCGGCGACCGCACCGTCGCCGCCGGCGATCAGCGTCCAGAGAATCATTGAGTCGGTGCCGGTGAAGACCGCGAAGTCGTCGCGGCGCAGGTTGATCAGTTGCAGCAGGCGATCGAAGTCGCCGCCACTGTCCTTGATGCCGCGAATGTTCGGAATCTCCGAAAGCCGGCGAACGGTATCGACCGTCAGCGTGATGCCCGCTTTCGCGGGGATCGTGTAGAGCATGACCGGAAGTGGCGTGGCCTCGGCGATCTTCTTGTAGTGAGCGTAGAGCTCCGGTTGCGTCGCGCCGTTGAAATACGGCGTGATCACCGAAACGGCATCCACGCCGACCTCGGTCATCTTCCGGTTCAGGTCGATCACGTCACGCGTCGCATAGGCGCCGGTGCCCGCGATGACGGGCACGCGCGAGCGGGCCTGGCTGACCGCGATGCGGGCGATGCGCAGTTTCTCTTCTTCGCTCAGCGCGATGAATTCACCATTGGTGCCGAGCACGAACAGCCCGTGCACGCCCGATTCGATGAGCCGTTCGACCAGCGCGCGCAGGCCGTCTTCATCGACGTTCTCGTCCGCCGTCATCGGCGTGATCAGCGCGGGAACGATCCCCTTGAACGACATTGACATGCGTGCTCCATCGCGGAAGGGACGGCGGGCGAACGTGCCGTCTCCATGGGTTAGGCAGATATCAGCGGGCTGCGCGCTTGCGGGCACGATGGCGCCGCCACGCACGTCAGCCAGTGCAACTCGGATGACAGAACGATGTGCTCGTTTCGATCAAAACTGTTGCGCGATGTGTGCATTCTAGCTGATACGGTGACTGAATCAGTCAATGAAAACCCTAATATGACCGAATCGGTCATTTTGATCGGCATCATCGGGTCGCTTCCGTCCATCCGACCAACAAGGCGGTGCTCGTCGTGTTTTGGTGCTACGTGCTGATTCCGCTTGCGTGGGGCACCGTCAATACGCTCACGACGGCGATGAAGCTGTTTCGGTGAAGGCGCGTGGGCGCACTGATCTGCACGGTGCGATCAGCGGCAACCGCTAGAATTGCGGTTTTAGCCCGGAACACGTCCATGTCTTTTGCCTCACTCGGCCTGATCGACCCCTTGCTGCGTAATCTGCAGGACCTCAATTACCAGACACCTACGCCGGTGCAGGTCAAGGCAATTCCCGCGGTGCTCGGCGGCAAGGACGTCATGGCTGGCGCGCAGACCGGCACGGGCAAGACGGCGGGTTTCGCGCTGCCGCTGTTGCAGCGGCTCGTGCAGCACGGCCCGGCGGTGTCCAGCAACCGCGCGCGGGTTCTGGTGCTGGTGCCGACGCGTGAACTGGCCGAGCAGGTGCTGCAAAGCTTTGTCGCTTACGGCAAGGGCCTCGACTTGCGATTTCTGGCCGCCTACGGCGGCGTGAGCATCAACCCGCAGATGATGAAGTTGCGCAAAGGCGTCGATGTGCTCGTTGCCACGCCGGGCCGTCTGCTGGATCTCAACCGCCAGAATGCGGTGCAGTTCGATCAGGTCGAAACGCTGGTGCTGGACGAGGCCGACCGCATGCTCGATCTGGGCTTCGCGCGCGAGCTCAATGCCGTGTTTGCCGCGCTGCCCGTTCAGCGCCAGACCCTGTTGTTCTCCGCGACGTTTACCGACGATATCCGCACGATGGCGGCGAGCATTCTGCGCAGCCCGGTCAATATCAGCGTCAGCCCGCCCAATGTCACGGCCAGCAAGATCAAGCAGTGGGTGGTGACGGTCGACAAGCGGAACAAGCCGGACCTCTTCATGCACCTGGTGGCCGAGAACAACTGGGACCACGCGCTGGTGTTCGTCAAGACCCGCAATGGCGTGGAGTATCTGGCGGCCATGCTGGACGAGGCGGGCTATGCGGTCGACACGATCCACGGCGACAAACCGCAACCCGCGCGGCTGCGTGCGCTCGAACGCTTCAAGACGGGCGAAGTGCAGATGCTGGTCGCCACCGATGTGGCTGCGCGCGGGCTGGATATCGATGACTTGCCGCTCGTGATCAACGTCGATCTGCCGATCGTGGCGCAGGATTATGTGCACCGGATCGGGCGTACCGGGCGCGCGGGCGCCAGTGGCGTGGCGGTGTCTCTGGTGTGTGCGGATGAAGCCCCGCAACTGGCCGCGATCGAGGCGCTGATCGGGCAGACGCTGCGCCGGGAAGAAGAGCCGGGGTTTGAAGCGGAGCACCGCGTGCCGGAAACCAGCTCGACGGGGCAGATCATCAAGAAGCCTAAAAAGCCGAAGAAGCCCAAAGTTCCGCACGGTGGGGCGACGGCGATGCCGGTGGCCGGGAAAAAGCCACGGCCGCAAGGCGGTGAGGGCAAGCGCAAGGCTGCGGGGCACGGTGCCGGTGCCGCGGGCAAGGGCGCGAGCGTGTTGAACGGCAGCCCGTTCAGCGTGCAAAAGCCGCGCGGCAAAGGCAAACCCGCGGGCAAGGCGGTTGCGGGAGCGCGCAAGCCGGCTGGGAAGCCTGCGGGTGGTCGCGGTAAACATTAACCCTGATCCGTTGGGCGGCTGACGCCAGCCATCGAAAAGACGGGCGATTGGAGGCCCGCAGGCGGGTGGCGCGGCTTTGCCGCACATCGGGTCGGCCGGCAAGGGCGCACTGAATCCAGGATCGCTTACAACTTGGCGGCCGAACGGACGTTTAAACTGTGCAAGTCAAGACCTAATCTCTCGGTCAGCGTCAGATCAGGTCTGAGATTGCTCGACCGTCACTTCATCAAGGGTTGAATCTGCAACATACAACAGTCGCTCGCGCGACGTCAGCTTCGCCGGGCTATCGAACGCGCGCGCATTTGATCCAACGCATCCTTCGTTTTGGCGCACCTCGCTCCCCACTCATGCTGCTTCCGTGAATGCGAGGTAAGCCCTGTTAGATACTGCGTTGGAGGCCTTTGCCGCTGTAAGCAGTTTCTATTGTCATGAGGAAAATGGAACATCTGTCTGAAGCACTCGATATACAAACGATACGCGTTCCCGCAGGAACGATTGCATTGAGGGACGACAGAATTGGCCGTAGATGGTCTGTCGAGCTGCCGCATTTTTTGATCGGCCGCTATCCCATCACGCAGGCGCAATATGCTGCGGTAACCGGACAATGGCCGTCGTCGTATGTCGCCGCGCAATGTCCAGTAGTCAACGTATCCTGGATTGATGCAACCCGGTTCTGCAACATGCTTTCAAAGGCAGCCGGCCTTCTCGACTGTTATGAATTTCATGGCGATGGAACGGGGGCTTCTCTTGTCCCGGAAAGTAACGGCTATCGCCTGCCCACCGAAGCTGAATGGGAGTACGCTTGCCGCGCCGGAACAAATGGTCCGAGATACGGCAAACTCGGCGATATAGCCTGGTATAGAGAAAACTCGGGGGGCCACACGCATGAGGTGGGTCAAAAGCAAGCAAATGACTGGGGGCTTTTCGACACGCTAGGAAACGTTTGGGAGTGGTGCGCCGATCTATACGACCCGGAAGTCTATGGTTCGTATCGCGTGTTTCGTGGCGGCGGATGGGCGGATGCCGAACGAGGCTGCCTTGCGACGAATCGACGTCGTAGCCATCCGACGTTTGCAATCGATGATCTTGGCTTTCGGGTTGCCCGATCGCTTGACGCTCGTGATGGGTAATCACGAGCACATCCGGCTTGGTCGACCAGCAGTGCTGGACGAATCTGGAGCTTGCCCGACAGCGGGCTGTTGAAGCCCATCAAGTAGCGACGCGACCGAGGGAACAACCGTTATCCAAGGCGCAACGGACATCCGAACGTCCGCCTGAGCGCGCGGTTGAACGACCGAAAGTGGCCAAACTGAGTCAGACGAACTGACGCTGTCTGTTCGGTCTAGTCCAGCCTTATACATTTAAACCATGCGTCGCGAGCGTCGGATCGCGAGTGCCACGGCGATGTGTCCGCTTTTCATAGCGGCTCGTCGCGAACGTTCTGGTTGTCCGCCGGCGATTCGCCGCCTGCTACTCCGTTTGCTGGCGTCGGTATTCGTCCTGTTTCATCCGCATGTACTGCTGCCGGTCGATTTCGTGTAGCTGCCGCGCATATTGCTCGCTGGAACTGAACCACGTGCTCAGGCGTTGCTCCAGCTGCTTGTCGGGCGGGCTCGATAGTGCGGCAAGATAGGCATCGATGGCCAGGTAGTAGCGCATGGTGTTGCGCTCCACGAGGCCTCGTACGCCATCGACGTATTCCGCTTGTGCCGCGGACGGACTGGCGACCTTGGTGAAGCCGACCTTGCCGCGGTCAAACGTTGCCAGAAAGCTTTTCATCGCAAGGCGCCCGACCAGGCCATAGCTGAATGCATAGGTCAGATGCAGGAACGTATGGTCGCTACCGAGCTGCACCGCTTCCAGGACAATCTGATAATCCCGGGTGTTCAACGGTCCGCTGTCGGCGCGGAGTTTTACCTTGAAGTATCCCGGGGCGGTGGCCGCCGCATCGTAACGGAAATACAGGCGGTAAGTGGACTGGAGTTCCGCGGCGGCTTCCCGTTTGCTGAGATTCAGGGTCAGCATGTTGTCGCTATTCGTGCCAGAGGCACGGCAGTACTTGATATTCGGATGCAGGATCAGGAGATCGCACCAGTTCGACAGGCCTTGCGACCGGTAATCAAGGACGTCGCTGACGGTCGCGAATGGGTAGTCCACTTCTGCGTATATTTCGCCCGTGACCGTGGAGGGTGATTCCTGGGAATCCAGATACAGCCGCCGATGAAACGCGTTGTGGTCGAGCTGGGGTTTCAGATTCTGGTATAGCGCGCGCAAGCTGGTGGCGTCGTCGGACGCACGCGCCGACAGCCCCACGCACGACAGCCAACATGCCGCCAGAATGGTCAACGTGCACGCTCTTCTGCGTACCGGCGCGCTGGCTGGGTTTCGGTCACGCTTGCTCATCAACGTGCTCCGGCTGATTATTCGAATGGGCGGGGCGCGCGTGGCGTCCGTCGATTTTCGTCGGCTGTCGAACTTCCCGGTCTACGGATGAATGGTTTCGCCGCGATGCAGCATGCCGATGAACTCCTCGATCTTGCGCACCCGCGTTGCGGGCATTTTGGCATTCTGTAACCGAAACAGGATGGCGTAGCGGTTTCGGCCGCTCAGCGTCGCAAAGAACGCGCTAGCCTTGGGATCGGCATTCAGCGCGGCTTGCAGGTCGGCCGGCACGACCGAGTTGCTGGCGGACGTATAGGCCGCCTCCCAGCGGCCATCCTTTGTGGCTTTCTCGATTTCCCGCATACCCGGAGGAAGCATTCTGCCTGCGGCGATCAGCGCTTCGGCCCGCTCTTTGTTGAGCCTGGACCAGATACTTTTTGCGGAGCGTGGCGTGAAGCGTTGCAACCAGTATGCTTCACTTTCAGTTTGCTTTTTGCCGTCGATCCAGCCATGACACAGGGCGCTTTCCAGCGCCTGTTCGTAAGTGAGGGTCGGCTGCCCGGCGCCCTTTTTGGCGAGGCGCAGCCATATCCCGGTCGAGGTGCCGCCGTTTTGCGTCAACCAGGTTTCCCATTCATTCTGGTCGAGGAATGTCAGACGAGGCTCAGTCATGGCGCGATCCGAATGGTTGCATTCAGGCAGCGAGGCTGTTTCGTTCACTGAACCCTCGTAGATTACCGATTTGCACGGATTTGGGAATACCCGATTTTATCGACAATCAAACTTGCGTCGCCCCCGGCGCGACCGCCGCACCATCCGCGTCGCTCGTCCCTGGCGCAACTTCCTCCAGCGCCTGCCGCCCCGTTTCGACCCGCAGCAACCCGATCGCGACACACAGCACGCCGAGTGTCGCGCTGACCATCGCGATCACGCCTGACACGCCGAACGCCTGATAAAGCGCGAGTGCCAGCGCCGGCGTCCCGATCGACGACATCCGCCCGCACATCCCCGCGACACCGGTGCCACGCAGCCGCACCTCGGTCGGAAACAGCTCCGGAATATACCCAAACAACCCAAGCGTCGTGATCGTATAGATCGCGCTGACGAGACAGAACCCGACCAGAATGATCGCCGTGGTATCGCGCAGCGACACATACAGCCAGCCCAGCGCGATGCTGAGAAGCGAAGCCATCACGATCCCCTTCGCGCGGCCGATCCGGTCCGCGATCAGATACCCGATCAACCCGCCGACCGGCGACCCGATCGACATCAGGAACACGAAGCCGAGCGACTTGACGACCGACAACCCCTGCGTGACAAAAAACGTCGGCAGCCACGCAATGAAGCCGTAGAGTCCCACGTTCACGCCGATCGCCGTCAACGCGGCGACCGCCATCCGCCCACGCATCCCCTTCGAAAACAGCACGCCGAGCGGCACCTTCCCGACATGCAGATCCACGGTGCGCCGCACCGGCGGCAGCGTGCCGACCTGCTGGCTCACCTCCTGCTCGATCGCGGCAAGCGTCGCCTCCGCCTCGTCGAGCCGCCCGACGGATTCGAGCCAGCGCGGCGATTCCGGCATCCGCTTGCGCATGAACCACACGACTAGCGCACCGATACCGGCCAGCGCGAACATATAGCGCCAGCCGAGATGCGGAATGATCCAGTACCCCGCGGCCAGCGCGGCGAACAGCCCGCTGTTGGTAATGATCGCAAGCAGCGACACCCACTTCCCGCGCGTGTCGGGCGGCACGAACTCGGCGAGCGTCCCGGCGGCGACGACCAGTTCCGCGCCGAGCCCGATCCCCATGATGAACCGCAGCACGATCAACCACTCGATGTCAGGCGCAAAACACGCGGCGATCGACGCGAGCCCGAACACCGCGAGATTGAGCTGATACGAATACCGTCGCCCGAGCCGGTCACCGACATACCCCGCGACGAACGCGCCGATCATCATCCCGACGAACGTCGACGACACGAACATCGCGCCGTGCCGCAGGTCGGTGAATCCGTCCTTGACCATCGACGCGACCGAGCCGTTGGCGAGATAGATGTCGAACGCGTCGAGGAACGCGCCGCCGGCGATCAGCCCGAGTATCTTCCAGTGGAACCTTGAAACAGGCAGCCGGTCGAGCCGGCCGGCGGCATTGACGGTGTTCGCCATGATGTCTCCAGATGTGTGGCGCTCTCGCGTCTGCTGACCAGACGCGGAGACGCTTCGATAGTTAGATGAGGGGCGCGCTGCGATCAGCGCGGAAAGGCCCGGTCAAACCGCGCCGGATGCATGCAACATGTGAATCTGTTCATCGGCATAGCCGAGCTCGCGCAACACGGCGTCGGTATGCTGTCCAAGCGCCGGCACGGGATCCATGCGCGGCTCGTCGCTCGGCGCGATGCCGGGCGGCAGCAGGGCGGGGATCTCGCCGGCGGGCGTGTCGACCCGCGTCCAGCGGTGCCGGGCGGTAAGCTGTTCATGCGTCCACACGCCATGCATGTCGTTCATCCGCGCGTTCGCGATGCCGGCCTGCTCGAGCCGGTCGATCACGTCGCCGGCGGTCAGCGTCGAGAACGCTCGGACGATGACGGATGCAAGGTCGCCACGATTCGCGACGCGGCGACTGTTCGACCCGAAGCGCTCGTCGGCCGCGAGCTCGGGCATGCGGAGCACGGTCTCGCAGAAGCTTTTCCATTCGCGCTCGTTCTGCAGGCCCAGCATCACGGTGTGGCCGTCACCGGCCTTGAACGGACCGTACGGAAAGATCGTCGCGTGCGACGCGCCGGCTTGCCGCGGCGGCGACTGGCCGTCGATCGCGTAGTAGAGCGGATAGCTCATCCACTCGACCATGCTTTCGAGCATCGACACGTCGATGTGCCGGCCGCGTCCGGTGCGGCCGCGCTCGATCAGCGCGGCGAGGATGTTCGAATACGCATACATACCCGCCGCGATATCGGCGATCGAGCAGCCGGCCTTGGCCGGCTCGCCGTCGGAGCCGGTGATGCTCAGGAATCCGGATTCACTCTGGATCAGCAGGTCGTACGCCTTCTTGTCGCGAAACGGCCCGTCGAGCCCATAGCCGGAGATGTCGCAGACGATCAGCCGCGGATAGCGCTCGCGCAACGTGTCATAGTCAAGCCCCAGGCGCTGCGTCGCGCCGGGTGCGAGGTTCTGCACGAACACGTCGGCATCCGCGAGCAGCTTGTGCACGACGTCGAGCGCCGCAGGCTGCTTGACGTCGAGCGTGATGCTTTCCTTCGAGCGGTTGGTCCACACGAAGTGCGACGCGAGTCCCGACACGCGTTCGTCGTAGCCTCGCGCGAAATCGCCGACGCCCGGCCGTTCGACCTTGATCACGCGCGCGCCGAGATCCGCGAGCTGACGCGTGCAGAACGGCGCGGCGATCGCATGCTCGAACGTGACGACCTTGATGCCTTCCAGTGGGCGCATGCTCGTCACTCCCGTCAGAACGACCGCGGCAGGCCGAGGATGTGCTCCGCGACATACGACAGGATCAGGTTCGTCGAGATCGGCGCGACCTGGTACAGGCGCGTTTCGCGGAACTTGCGCTCGACATCGTATTCGCACGCGAAGCCGAAGCCGCCATGGAATTGCAGGCACGCGTTCGCGGCTTCCCACGACGCGTCGGCCGCGAGCAGCTTCGCCATGTTCGCCTGCGCGCCGCACGGTTCGTGCGCGTCGAACCGGCGCGCGGCCTCGAAGCGCATCAGGCTCGCGGCCTCGACGTTGATGAACGAGCGGGCGATCGGAAACTGCACGCCCTGGTTCTGGCCGATCGGGCGGCCGAACACGACGCGATCCTTCACGTACTGCGACACCTTGTCGACGAACCAGTAGCCGTCGCCGATGCATTCGGCGGCGATCAGCGTGCGCTCGGCATTGAGCCCGTCGAGGATGTACCTGAAGCCCTGGCCTTCGTCGCCGATCAGGTTCTCGGCGGGGATTTCGAGGTTGTCGAAGAACAGCTCGTTCGTCTCGTGGTTGACCATGTTCGGAATCGGGCGCACGGTCATCCCGTTGCCGATCGCGTGATGCAGATCGACGATGAAGATCGACATCCCTTCCGATTTCTTCTGCACGTCCGACAGCGGCGTCGTGCGCGCGAGCAGGATCATCAGGTCGGAGTGCTGCACGCGCGAGATCCATACCTTCTGGCCGTTGATCACGTAGCGGTCGCCCTTGCGCACCGCGGTTGTCTTGATTTTGGTCGTGTCGGTGCCGGTGGTCGGCTCGGTCACGCCCATCGACTGCAGGCGCAGCTCGCCGCTCGCGATCTTCGGCAGATAGCGCTGCTTCTGCTCGGCCGAACCGTGGCGCAGCAGCGTGCCCATGTTG
This sequence comes from Burkholderia sp. Tr-862, assembly GCF_011753085.1. Taxonomy (NCBI): domain Bacteria; kingdom Pseudomonadati; phylum Pseudomonadota; class Betaproteobacteria; order Burkholderiales; family Burkholderiaceae; genus Burkholderia; species Burkholderia sp. Tr-862. The sequence goes on along the minus strand of NZ_VWWG01000075.1, from coordinate 4,748 downwards.
TACATCTGGCCGTGGCACGCGCCGGAGTTGCCGCCCGCGCGGTTGATTTCCTCCATGATCACCGACGCCTCGGTCAGGCCGAGGCCGGAGCCGCCGTATTCCTGCGGAATCAGCGCGGCGAGCCAGCCGGCTTTCGTCAGCGCGTCGACGAACGCTTCGGGATAGCCGCGCGCTTCGTCGATTCTGCGGAAATAGTCGGCGGGAAACTCGCCGCACAGGTCGCGAACGGCTTCGCGAATGTCTTGGTACGCGTCGGTAGGATTCATGGGTCGTAGCGGGGAAAGCGTCGGAATGGATCAGGCGAGGGTCGCGCTCGCGGACATGGTCAGCCAGCCGTCGTGGTCGTTCGCCCAGAGCTCGACGGTCTTGCCGTCGTCGGCGAGGAGGCCGCACACGCTGAAGGGGTGGCCGAGAAAGGTCGGTCGCACCGCGCGATACGCGTATTCGCTTATCGTCACGCCGGGCAGCGAGCGCGTGACGAGGTCGAGCAGCAGCGTCGAGATCAGCGGCCCGTGCACGACGAGATCCGGATAGCCTTCGACGTCGCGCACGTAGGTACGGTCGTAATGAATGCGATGACCGTTGAAGGTCAGCGCGGAATAGCGGAACAGCATCACTTCGTCCGGCGTGATGTCGCGCTGCCATTGCGCATGGTCGGGCGCGGCCTTCGGCGGGGGGGCGGCGGCTCCGGGCGCGGCCGCGCCGCGATAGACGATGTCGTGTTCCTCGCGGATCGCGACTTCGCCCGCGGCTTCGATCACGTGCTCGACGGTCACGAAGCCGAGCGTGCCGCTGCGGCCTTCCTTGCGCTCGATCGACAGCACGCGCGACGTGCGCGTCGCGATCGCGCCGATAGGCAGCGGGCGTTCGAACGTCAGCCGGCCGCCGGCCCACATGCGGCGCGGCAGCCCGAGGTCCGGCAGGAAGCCGCCCTTGCGCGGATGGCCGTCGGGGCCGAGCTCGGCCTGCTGCGCGATCGACCAGAAATACAGCCAGTGCCAGGCGGGCGGCAACGGATCGCCGGCGGCGGGAACGAACGGGTGGTCGAGCGTGGCCGCGAATGCGACCGCACGTTCGGCGCTGATCAGGTCGGTCGCGACCTGCTGGACATCGTCACTGGCATTCGACCGGGGAGCATTCACTGTCACCTCCATCGCCGGGCGGCCGGCGCTTCTGACTGGGCATGAAGTGACTGTAGGTGAAGCGCGGGCGCGGCGGAAATACCGTTTGAATGTACCGGTCATAGGGGTATCCTATGACTTTCGCGTCGATCGAACCGCCATGGACATCCGTCAGCTCCGCTACTTCGTCAGCATCGTGGAATACGGGAGCCTCGGGAAAGCGGCCGAAAAACTCTTCGTCGCGCAGCCGTCGCTGAGCCAGCAGATCGCGAAGCTCGAAGGCGACCTCGGCGTCGCGCTGCTGGTGCGCAGCCCGCAGGGCGTGAAGCCGACGGCCGCCGGGCAGGCGCTGTACCGCCATGCGCGGCTCGTGCTGCGGCAGATGGAGCAATTGCGCCAGGAAGTGCGGGAGGGCGCGGGCAGCGAGTCGGGCACGGTCGCGGTGGGTTTTCCGACCACGATGACGTCGATCCTCGCGGTGCCGCTGTTCGAACGGATCCGGGCGCGTTATCCGGGCATCCGGCTGCAGTACATCGAGACCATGAGCGGCTTCATCAACGAGCTGCTGGCGAACGGGCGGCTCGACCTCGCGATCCTGTTTCGCGAATCGAACACCACCGGCATTACCGCGATGCCGCTGTTCGACGAGGTGCTGTATCTGCTCGGCGAGCCGGGCGGCGCGGTGCCGTCGCGCGCGCGAACCTGTTCCCTCGCGTCGCTCGCCGGCGTGCCGATCGTCGCGCCGGGCGTGCAGAACGGGCTGCGCCTGTTGCTCGAGCGCACGTTCGCGCGCGAAGAGGTGCCGCTGAACATCGTCGCGGATATCGATTCGCTGCCGACGATGATATCGCTCGCGCAGGCGGGCCTCGCGTGCACGATCCTGCCCGCGTCCGCGCTGGCGTCGCGCGAGCCGTCCAGCCGGCCGAAGATGCGCCGGATCGTCGAGCCGGAGATTCGCCGGCCCGCGAGCCTGTGCTGGTCGAACACGTCCCCCGTCAATTCCGCCGCGCTGGCCGTGCGGCAAACGATCGTCGAGCTGATCGGCGAACTGGCCGCAAGCGGCGTGTGGACGGGCATCACGCTGCGCGCGAGCGATTCCACGCCGTCGTGACGGGTGGGATGCACAGCATGCGTGGGTTTGGTCCGCGAGCCAGTGCGCGGACGGTCAGGACCCGCATTCACCGGATGCCGCGATCGGTGTTCCGTTCGTCGCGCTGATGGCGCACGGATTGACGAAAATGCGTGACATGACACATTCGCGATCGCGTCCGCGCGTGTCCGAGTCGATCGGCTCACGCTCGCACTGGCGAGTCGGCATGTCATGCGCAAGCGTCGGCGCTCGGAAGGTTGTACGAACCTCGATATTGACACTACACTGATTATCGGCCGGCGTCGTGACACGCGGCTATCCATTCAACACGCATTCCAGTACTAATTAAACGCGTGCCAACAATCGCCATCGAGGATGGTTGCCTTGTTCCTCAACATCCAGCGGGGGGAAGTGGCGATGAAATTCGGGGCTGCGCATCATCCGTCAACGGTTTGCTAGCCGAACGGCGCGCGCATGAGCACGACCGGAGGCATTTGCGCGACGTCGTCACTCGGGCTGCATGGCTCGAGTCCGGCGATGATCGACCTGCGTCGCTATCTGGCGAAGGTCGCGCAAACCGATACGACGGTGCTCGTGACCGGTGAAACCGGCACCGGCAAAGAGCGCGTCGCGACCGCGGTCCATCACCTCAGCACCCGAACCGACAAGCCGTTCATCGCAGTGAACTGCGCCGCCGTGCCCGACAGCCTGTTCGAATCCGAAATGTTCGGCCACGAGCGCGGCGCCTTCACCAGCGCCCAGCACGCGTTTCCCGGCCGCTTCGTCGAGGCTGACGGCGGCACGCTGTTCCTCGACGAAGTCAGCGAGATGCCGCCCGCTGTCCAGGCGAAGCTGCTGCGCCTGCTCGAAGACCGTACGGTGATGCCGGTCGGCTCGCTGCGCCGGCGCCCGGTCGATGTCCGGATCGTGGCCGCCAGCAACGAAAGACTGGAGGACCTGGTCGCGGAGCGCCGTTTCCGCGCCGACCTGTTCTATCGCCTGAACGTCGCGCGCATCGAGATTCCGCCGCTGCGGGAACGGCCGGAGGACATCGCGTCGATCGTCGATCACTTCGTCGCCGAACACAACCTGCGGCGGGCGATGCGGGTGGGGCGGCCCGATCCGGCATTGCTCGAGTACATGCGGCACTACCCGTGGCCGGGCAACGTACGTGAGCTGCGCAACCTGGTCGAGGCGTTGTTCATCGATGCGCCGGAAGGGCGCCCGTTCGGGCTGGGCGACCTTCCGCCGGCGTTTCGCCGCCTGTTCCTGCAGGACTTTTCCGCCGGCGAACAGGAGCGCGAACGGCTGGTCTCGGTACTGCGCCAGACCAACTGGAACAAGATGGAAGCGGCGCGCCAGATGAACTGGTCGCGCATGACGCTGTACCGCAAGCTGGCCAAGTACAACCTGGACGCCGGCAACACTGCATCGGTGTGACAGCGCGGCTGTCACATGGTACAGCCCGGCAGCATTCGCGAATTCCGCTCCAGTCGGGAAATTCCACGGCTAATCATGCGTTTGCGTCAGCGCGCGCGCGTTGGCCCGCTCCTTGCGAAGAAGAACGGACAGACCGACCGTCGCCATGCAAGGAGGCCGTCGTGCACGTCATCGAGCCACTTCAGGACGCCCCGCCGGATCCGGCCCAGCCAGCCGGCCCGCCACGGCCGCTGCTCGCCAGTTATGCGAACTATTTCGAGGTCGGGCATAACGCGTTCGAGTTCCTGATCGATGCCGGACAGGTCGAGCCGCAGTCCGGCAACGTCCAGTTGATGAGCCGCGTCGCGGTCAGCCCGGTTCACGCCAAGCTGCTGGCGCAGTTGCTGGCGCGCGCGATCGCGCAGTTCGAGGCGACGCACCACGAAATCCCCGACATCGGCGACCCGGAACCGGATCTGGCGATTCTTCCCCCGCAGGAATTCGAACGGCGCGCGATCGATGCGCGCAGCAAGCCGATGCTCGGCGGCCGTCGCGACGAGCCCGATCAAAACCAGAGCTGAGGACACGACATGGCAGCGCAACTCCATCCCAACCGCATGGTCCTGACCGACCGTTTCCCGATGCTGGGTTTCACGATTCGCGTCGGCCACGCGCCGTGCGTCGCGGAACTGGTGATCGCCACCGATCCCGCGCTGTTCACGCGCAAGGAAGGGCGCACGTCGTCGACGTTCTATACCAGTCGCGAGGACGGTCTGCTGGCGATCCCGCGCGGCGAAGCGGTGTTCATGGTGCCGCCGGCGGTGCTGGCGCGCTTCGCAGGCGCGGGCCGTCTGTGGTTCGGTCTCGCCACCGCGGCGTCGCCCGATGCCGATGCGTGGACGGTCGACGTGCTGCCGAATGCCAACAGCCCCTACGTGTCGCTGTCGGGGCTCAGCGATCGGGGATTGCGCAGGGTACGCGTGTTCCCGACGCGCGGCCCCGCCCCCGTCAGGAGTCCGCTGCTGAACTGGGCGGGCGACGGCACCCGGCCGGGCGCTACCGCCGTGCCGGCGCCTGCCGCACCGGGCGCCGTGTCCGTCCCGCCGCAGCCGGCCGTC
>NZ_VWWG01000074.1:0-33337 GCF_011753085.1 Burkholderia sp. Tr-862 | reverse complement strand
GCCCGCACCGAGCGGTGGCGCGGTCCGGGTGGTGCCTCCGACGCATCAGGGCGGCGGCGGTTACGGCGGTCGGCCGCAAGGTGGGGGCGGGGACCACGGTGGTGGTGGCGGTGGTGGCGGCGGGGGCAGCAGGGACGAGTTCCGTCGTTGATCGACTGAAGGCGCCGGTGCCGCAGCCCCCGGCTGGCGCCGGATGAAAAAAAGCCGCTCCGGAGAGCGGCTTCTGGATCACACGGGCGGGCCGTTCGCGCGGCCCGCTGCCCGGCGTCAGTCTTCCAGCAGCGACAGGTCGCGCACGGCACCCTTGTCGGCCGACATCACCAGCTTCGCATAGGCCTTCAGCGCCGCGGACACCTTGCGCGGACGCGGTTGCACCGGCTTCCAGCCCTTCGCGTTCTGCTCTTCGCGGCGACGCGCGAGTTCCTCGTCCGACACCAGCACGTCGATCGTGCGGTTCGGGATGTCGATGCGGATCTTGTCGCCGTCGCGCACGAGGCCGATCGCGCCGCCCGCTGCCGCTTCCGGCGAGCAGTGACCGATCGACAGGCCCGACGTGCCGCCCGAGAAACGGCCGTCCGTCAGCAGCGCGCATGCCTTGCCGAGGCCCTTCGACTTGATGTAGCTCGTCGGGTAGAGCATTTCCTGCATGCCGGGGCCGCCCTTCGGGCCTTCGTAGCGCACGATCACCACGTCGCCGGCCTTGACCTTGTCGTTCAGGATGTTCTCGACCGCTTCGTCCTGCGATTCGGTGACGTGGGCCGAGCCCTCGAACACGAGGATGCTTTCGTCGACGCCGGCCGTCTTCACCACGCAGCCGTCGAGCGCGATGTTGCCGGTCAGCACGGCCAGGCCGCCCTCCTTCGAGAACGCATGCTCGTACGAGCGGATGCAGCCTTCGGCGCGGTCGAGGTCGAGGCTCGGCCAGCGCGTGTCCTGGCTGAACGCGACCTGCGTCGGGATCCCGGCCGGGCCGGCCTGGTAGAACGTGCGGACTGCCGCGTCGTCGGTGCGGACGATATCCCACTGGTCGAGCGCATCCTTCAGCGTCGGCGCGTGCACCGTCGGCACGTCGGTGTGCAGCTTGCCGGCGCGGTCGAGCTCGCCGAGGATCGCCATGATGCCGCCCGCGCGGTGCACGTCCTCGATGTGGTACTTGTTCGTGTTCGGCGCGACCTTGCACAGCTGCGGCACGATGCGCGACAGGCGATCGATGTCCTTCATCGTGAAGTCGATGCCGGCTTCCTGCGCGATCGCCAGCAGGTGCAGGATCGTGTTGGTCGAGCCGCCCATCGCGATGTCGAGCGTCATGGCGTTCTCGAACGCCTTGAAGCCGACCGAGCGCGGCAGCGCGCGCATGTCGTCCTGCTCGTAGTGCTGGCGGGTCAGCTCGACGATGCGGCGGCCGGCGCGCTTGAACAGCTGCTCGCGATCGGCGTGCGTCGCGACGACCGTGCCATTGCCGGGCAGCGACAGGCCGAGCGCTTCGGTCAGGCAGTTCATCGAGTTCGCGGTGAACATGCCCGAGCACGAACCGCAGGTCGGGCAGGCCGAGCGTTCGACTTCGGCGACGTCGGCATCCGAATACGCCGGGTCGGCCGCGATCACCATCGCGTCGACGAGGTCGAGCTTCTTCAGTTCGACGGTCTTGGTGACCGGGTTTGCGAGACGCGTCTTGCCGGCTTCCATCGGGCCGCCCGACACGAAGATCACCGGAATGTTGAGGCGCATCGCGGCCATCAGCATCCCCGGCGTGATCTTGTCGCAGTTCGAGATGCACACCATCGCGTCCGCGCAGTGCGCGTTCACCATGTATTCGACGGAGTCGGCGATGATGTCGCGGCTCGGCAGCGAATAGAGCATGCCGTCATGGCCCATCGCGATGCCGTCGTCGACCGCGATCGTGTTGAATTCCTTCGCGACGCCGCCGGCGGCTTCGATCTCGCGCGCGACGAGCTGGCCGAGATCCTTCAGGTGCACGTGCCCGGGCACGAACTGCGTGAACGAGTTGACGACCGCGATGATCGGCTTCGAGAAATCGTCGTCTTTCATGCCGGTGGCGCGCCACAGCGAGCGCGCACCTGCCATGTTGCGGCCGGCGGTGGAGGTTTTGGAACGGTATGTGGGCATTGTGATGGCTGAAGAAATATCGCGGAAAAGGGTGGAGGCACGGGATTGAAGGCCTCTCGCGCGCCCGTGCGAACAACCTCTTGAGCTGCGCCCTGGGCAAACTGGGCGATTATCCCACACCCGCCGGGCGTGCGGCGCGGGCGGGAGCGGGCGAACGGCGCGGGCGGTGCGCCGGGCAGGGCGCACACCAGGGGCGCGGGGCCTTGCCGGTGCAACCGTCGGCGGAATCGAGCGGCGAATCGGGCGACGAACCGGGCGACGAACCGGGCGACGAATCGGGCGGCGGAACTGGGCGATGGAATCCGGCGACGGAACCAGCGTCGGAACCAGTGGCGGAATCGGCGGCGGAACCAGCGGCGGCTTCATCACCTGTTCTACCGGCGATGAAGCCGCCGCCCAGCGACGCGATCGCGTCAGTCGAGCAGCGTCAGGATTTCGTCGTACAGCGCCTTCGGAATCCGCACGCCGTGCGCGATGCTGCGAGCGCGGGCGTCGAAGCGCCGCTGCGACGGTAGCCGCGCGCCTTGCCCGGCGATCGACGCGAACATCCGCTCGCCGCGCGCGAGGCCCGCGTCGAGTTCGTCGCCGAGGAACACCTTCGGGTCGAACGCGATCACGAGCTCTCCATGGCACGGCGTCGCGCCGACGCCTTCGTCGAAGTCCATCGACTCCCGGCTCGTCATGTCGCCGATCAGCGCGCCGCCGAGCAGCTCGACCATGGCCGCCAGCGCCGAGCCCTTGTGGCCGCCGAAGGTGCGCATCGCGCCCTGCAGCGCGGCCTTCGGATCGGTGGTCGGCTGGCCGTCGGCATCGATCGCCCAGTGCGGCGGGATCGCCTTGCCCTGTTTCGCGTGCAGCTCGATGTCGCCGCGCGCGATCGCGCTGGTCGCGAAGTCGAACACGAACGGCACGCCGTCCGGGCGCGGCCACGCGAACGCGATCGGGTTCGTGCCGAACACCGGTTCGCGGCCGCCTTCCGGCGCGACCCAGCTGTGGCTCGGGTTCATCGCGATGCCGACCAGCCCCTCGGCGGCGATCGCCTCGACCTCGGGCCACAGCGCCGAGAAGTGGTAGCAGTGGTTGATCGCCATCGCCGCGATCCCGTGCTGCTTCGCCATCTCGACGAGCACCGGCAGGCCGGTTTCGAAGCTGAGCAGCGAGAAGCCGCGATGCGCGTCGACCGCGACGATCGACGACGACAGCCGGCGCAGCGTCGGCACGGCCTGCGGATCGACCTTGCCCTTCTTCAGCGAGCGCACGCAGACGAGCAGCCGGTACACGCCGTGCGAGTGGCACTCGTCGCGCTGGCCCTGGGTGATCACGTTCGCGATCGCCTGCGCGTGCGCGGCGGACATCCCGTTGTGTGTCAGCACCCGCAGCGCGAGTGCGTGGACCTCATCGAGCGACAGGACGACTTCGGCGAGCGGCTCAGACATCGCGCGCTTCCCGCGGCGCGGGCACGCCGTCGATGCGTTGCGGCACGTTCAGCGGGTTGCCGGTGCGGATGGCGTCGGGCAGCAGCGCGTCCGGCACGTCCTGGTACGACACAGGGCGGAGGAAACGCTCGATCGCGCGTGCACCGACCGACGTGGTGCGCGTGTCGGACGTGGCCGGGAACGGGCCGCCGTGCACCATCGCGTGACCGACCTCGACACCCGTGCCGAAGCCGTTGACGAGAATGCGGCCGGCCTTGCGCTCCAGCGTCGGGCGCAGCGCGGCAAACAGCGCGGCGTCGCCGTCGGCGAGATGCGCGGCGATCGTCAGCTGGCCTTCGAGCGACTTCAGCACGCGGTGCAGCGTGTCGGCATCCGGGCAGCGCACGATCAGCGATGCGGGGCCGAACACCTCGTCACGCAGTTCGGGATGCGCGATGAACGCGTCCGCCGACGTCGCGAACAGTGCAGCACGTGCCTGGTAGCGGCCGCCTTCGGCACCTTGCGCCAGCAGCTCGACCGCGTCGTGCGCGTGCAGGGCGGCCACGCCTTGCGCATAGCTCGCGTGGATGTGCGGCGTGAGCATCGTCTGCGCGGCGCTCGCTTGCACGGCGGAGGCCGCCGCGGTTTCGAACGCGCGCAGCGCGGGGCCGTCGACCGCGAGCACGAGGCCCGGGTTCGTGCAGAACTGGCCGGCGCCGAGCGCGAGCGACGCGGCGAACTGCGGCGCGATCGTGTCGTGGCGCGCGGCGAGCGCGGCCGGGAACAGCAGCACCGGATTGATCGAGCTCATTTCCGCATAGACCGGAATCGGCTCGTGGCGCGCGGCCGCGATGTTCATCAGCGCGACGCCGCCGCGGCGCGAGCCGGTGAAGCCGACGGCCTTGATGCGCGGATCGGCGACGAGCGCCTGGCCGATCTCGCGCGACGCGTCGAACAGCAGCGAGAACACGCCGGCCGGCAGCCCGCATTCGCGCACGGCTTGCTGGATCGCGCGGCCGACGAGCTCGGACGTGCCCGGATGCGCGGAGTGCGCCTTGACGATCACCGGGCAGCCGGCCGCGAGTGCCGAGGTGGTATCGCCGCCCGCGACCGAGAACGCGAGCGGGAAGTTCGACGCGCCGAACACGGCGACCGGCCCGATCGCGACGTTGCGCAGGCGCAGGTCGACCCGCGGCAGCGGCTTGCGGTCCGGCCGGGCCGGGTCGATGCGCGCGTCGACGTAACCGCCGTCGCGCACGAGCGACGCGAACAGCGCGAGCTGGCCGACCGTGCGGCCGCGTTCGCCTTCGATGCGTGCGCGCGGCAGGCCCGTTTCGGTGACGCAGCGCTCGATCAGGTCGTCGCCGAGCGCCATGATGTTGCGGCCGATCGCGTCGAGAAACCCGGCGCGTTGCTCGGGAGGCGTTTCGCGGTATGTGTCGAATGCGTCGTCGGCGAGCGCGCAGGCCGTCTCCAGGTCGTGCAGGCTCGCGCCGCCGAACGCGGGGTCGAGCGGTTCGCCGGTGGCGGCGGCGATCGCGTGGAGGGTGCCGTTCTGTCCGGCGACGGCCGACTGGCCGATCAGGAGCTGACCTGTGAGTTGCATGATTTTTCCTCGGAAAATGCGGGGCCGGGCGTGATGCGCCCGGCCGGAATGGAAAGGGGAAAGCGGGGGCGTCAGTCTTCGTCGTCTTCGAGCTGCAGCTTGTCGGAACGGATGCCGGTGTTGGCGCCCCAGTAGAAGATGACGAGCGCGACGGCCGCGACGACGACCGTGTCGTACGGATGCGCGAGCTGGCCCGTGCCGCCGAAGCCGCCGAAGTACGACAGCACGATCATGGCCGCGTAGAACGCGATCAGCCACGCGGACGAACGCACCTGCTCGGCGATGCTCAGGTGCGCGGTCGGCACCCATCGGCGGCACGCGAGATAGATCACGAACATCACGATCTGCAGGCCGAGCAGCCAGGACACGGTGCCCCAGCCCGACCAGTAGACGATCAGCGCGGCGATCACGAACGACGCGGGGCCGGTGATGCCGAACGCCACCGCGCGGAACGGCCGCGGCAGGTCGGGCGCGGTGCGGCGCAGCGCGGCGACCGACACGGGCGCGACCGCGTAGCTCAGCACGAGCGCGGCCGACACGATGTTGATCAGCGCTTCCCATGACGGGAACGGCATCGTCCAGAAGATCGAGAGGCCGAACGTGAGCCACAGGCCCGCGCGCGGGATGCCCGACGCTTCGTCGACGCGCGTGAACACCTTGAAGAACGTGCCCGTCTTCGCCCAGCCGTAGACGACGCGCGGCGTCGCGTTCATGTAGATGTTGCCGCAGCCGCTCGGCGAGATCATCGCGTCGGCGACGACCATCACCGCGAGCCAGCCCACGCCGAGCGCAAGCGCGATGTCGCGATACGGCAGCGAGAACGCCTTGCTCACGTCGTGCCAGCCGGCGGCGAGCATGTCGGTCGGGATGCTGCCGATGAATGCGAGCTGCAGCAGCACGTAGATCAGCGTCGACAGCAGGATCGACAGGATCAGCGCGATCGGAATCGTGCGCTGCGGATTGTGCACTTCGCTTGCGACCGACACGATCGGCGTGAGGCCGAGGTACGCGAAAATGATCCCGCCGGCCGACACGGCCATCTCGATGCCCGGCATGCCGAACGGCGCGAAGCCGTGCAGGGTCAGGTTGGCGGGCTTGAAGAACGTGAACAGCACCGCGATTACCGACAGCGGCACGATGAACTTGAAGATGCTGATGACGTTGTTCGCCTTCGCGAACGTCTTCACGCTCGAATAGTTCAGGTAAAAGAAGAAGCACAGCAGCCCTGCCTGCACGAGCCAGCCGAGCGTCGTCGGGTCGCTCGAGCCGGCCTTGGTGAGGCCGGGGAACCACGCGGCCGCGTACTGGCGCGCGGCGACCACTTCGATCGCGATCAGGCTCGAGAACGCGATCAGCGTGATGAAGCCCATCAGGTAGCCGAGCAGCGGGCCGTGCGAGAACACCGGGTAGCGGACCACGCCGCCCGCGCGCGGCAGCGCGGCGCCGAGCTCGCAGTAGACGATGCCCAGCAGCAGCACCGAGAAGCCGCCGAGCAGCCACGAGAAGATGCCGGCCGGGCCGGCGATCGTCGAGACGTGACTCGCGGCGAACAGCCACCCCGAACCGAAGATCGCGCCGAGACCGATGAACGTCAGGTCGGTCAGAGACAGCTGTTTCTTGAACTTGCCGTGACCGCCGTCGGCGGGCACGGAACGGGAAAGCGGGACGGAAGGGTGTGTGTTGCCTTGGCCTGGCATGGGTTTGTCTCCTGGGAAATATCGGGGCAGGTGGGGTTGCGCCGCGCTCCGACGGAGCAGCGGCACACACCTGCCGGCCGGCGTGCGACCGGTTCGAACGACCGGGCGGGCCGACGGCCGTTCATACGCGGCGCGGGGTGGCGCCGCGGCGAACGGACCCGTGCGGGCCATGCCGGACCGGAAGTGGCGATGCGACGGGGGGAAACCGTTGCACCGCCGGGGGGAAGTCGCTCAGCGGTTCGCCCGGTTCTGTTCGGCGCGGTGCGCGGCGTCGAATGCGATGGAAGCGTCCGGTGCGAACCGGTTGCGGAGGGCGGGGAAAACTTCGGTCCGCGGGATGGCGTTTCGGCTCACTGCAATCTCCTGCTTCGTATCGCTTCCTGTTGCTACGTATCGCTTCATCTCGGTCGGCGACAGGCGCGTCGACGTGCAACCAGTATCGCCGTGCAAACACCCATCACGCTTGAGTCGTATCGCGGAGCAGAATGACGAAATCGGCACAGTGGCCGGACGGGCCGCGGAAGGCGTTCCGCACTGTGCCGATTTCGTCGCCGTCCTCATCGAAAAGCCACAAGCGGACGGACGCGCGACGGAGGAAGCTATGCTCCTTTCCCCACTTCGGACGGCTCATGATGAAGCGCATTCAGATCATCGATTCGCACACGGGCGGCGAACCCACGCGGCTCGTCGTGTCCGGCTTCCCCTCGCTCGGCAACGGCACGATGGCCGAGCGCCGCGACGTGCTCGCGCGCGAGCACGATCGCTACCGCACCGCGTGCATTCTCGAGCCGCGCGGCAGCGATGTGATGGTCGGCGCGTTGCTGTGCGAACCCGTGTCGCCGGAGGCTGCGGCCGGCGTGATCTTCTTCAACAACAGCGGCTACCTCGGGATGTGCGGGCACGGCACGATCGGCGTCGTGCGCACGCTGCATCACATGGGCCGCATCGAGCCGGGCGTGCACCGGATCGAAACGCCGGTCGGCACCGTCGAGGCGACGCTGCACGACGACCTGTCGGTCAGCGTGCGCAACGTGCTCGCGTATCGCCATGCGAAGGCCGTCACCGTCGACGTGCCGGGCTACGGCCCCGTGAAGGGCGACATCGCGTGGGGCGGCAACTGGTTCTTCCTGATCAGCGATCACGGCCAGCGCGTGGCCGGCGACAACGTCGCGGCGCTGACCGCCTATTCGTCGGCCGTGCGCGAAGGGCTCGAGCGCGCGGGCATCACCGGCGCGAACGGCGGCGAGATCGACCATATCGAACTGTTCGCCGACGATCCCGAGCACGACAGCCGCAGCTTCGTGCTGTGCCCGGGCCATGCGTACGACCGTTCGCCGTGCGGCACCGGCACGAGCGCGAAGCTCGCCTGCCTCGCGGCCGACGGCAAGCTCGAACCGGGCGTCGTGTGGCGGCAGGCGAGCGTGATCGGCAGCGTGTTCCAGGCGAGCTATGCGCAGGCCGATGGCGGCATCGTGCCGACGATCCGCGGCAGTGCGCATCTCAGCGCGGAAGCGACGTTGCTGATCGAGGAAGACGATCCGTTCGGCTGGGGCATCGTGTCGTGAGCGAGGCCAGGACCGACGTCGTCGTGATCGGCGCCGGCATCGTCGGTGCCGCATGTGCGCATGAACTCGCGCAGCGCGGGCTGCGCGTGCTCGTCGTCGACGACGCGAGCGGCGGCGCGACCGGCGCCGGCATGGGGCACCTCGTCGCGATGGACGACAACGCGGCCGAACTCGCGCTGAGCCATTACTCGATCGAGCTGTGGCGCGCGCTGAGCGGCGACATGCCGGAAGGCTGCGCGTACCGCAACTGCGGCACGCTGTGGCTCGCGGCCGATTCCAACGAGATGGACCTCGCGCGCACCAAGCAGGCGACACTCGCCGCGCACGGCGTCGCGGGCGAGCTGATCGACGCGGCGACGCTCGCGCGGCTGGAGCCGATGCTGCGCGCGGGGCTCGGCGGCGCGCTGAAGATCCCGGGCGATGCGATTCTCTATGCGCCCGTCGCCGCGAGCTGGCTGTTGCAGCGCGCGCCGGGCATCACGTTGCGGCGTGACCGCGCGGTGGCGGTCGACGGCCCGAGCGTGACGCTCGCGAGCGGCGACACGCTGCGCGCGGAACGCGTCGTCGTCGCGAACGGCGTCGCCGCGCGCACACTGTTGCCCGAATTGCCGCTGCGCCCCAAGAAGGGCCATCTGCTGATCACCGACCGCTACCCGGGCCAGGTGTCGCACCAGCTCGTCGAGCTCGGCTATGCGGCGAGCGCGCACGCGAGCGACGGCACGTCCGTCGCGTTCAATGTGCAACCGCGGCCGACCGGCCAGCTGCTGATCGGCTCGTCACGCCAGTTCGACACGGAAGACGCGCGCGTCGAGCCGCCGGTGCTCGCGCGCATGCTGCGCCGTGCGGCCGGCTACCTGCCGGATCTGGCCGACCTGAACGGGATTCGCGCATGGACGGGCTTTCGTTCCGCGAGCCCCGACGGCCTGCCGCTGCTCGGCGAACATCCGGCGCGGCCGGGCGTGTGGCTCGCGGTCGGGCACGAAGGGCTCGGCGTGACGACCGCGCCGGGCAGCGCGCGGCTCGTCGCTGCGTTGATGACCGGCGAGCGGCCGCCGATCGATATCGAACCGTATTTGCCGGGACGTTTCCTGACGACGTCCCCCGTAGCCGGAGCGCTGACATGATCATTCATCTGGACGGCCGCGCGCTGACGGTGGCCGACGGTGCGACCGTCGCGGCTGCCGTCGCGGCGAGCGGCGACGACACGACGCGTGTGTCGTGCACGGGTGCGGCGCGTGCGCCGTTTTGCGGTATGGGCATCTGCCAGGAGTGCAGGATGACGATCGACGGCCGCCGTCGTCTGGCCTGCCAGACGCTGTGCCGCGACGGGATGCGGGTGGAGCGCACGCGATGAAACAGGAACGACTGAGCGTCGACGTCGCGATCGTCGGCGCAGGCCCGGCCGGGTTGTCGGCCGCGCGGGCCGCCGCACGAAGCGGCGCAACGGTCGCGATCGTCGACGACAACCCGCGCGCGGGCGGACAGATCTGGCGCCAGGCCGCCGCCGCGACGCCGGTGGCGGCCGCCGCCGAACGCCTTGCCGTGCTGCGGCGGCCGAACGTCACGCATCTCGCGGCCACGCGCATCGTCGCCGAAACGCATCCGGGCACGTTGCTGCTCGAGGACGACGAGCGCGGCTTTCTGCTCGAATTCCGCACGCTGATCGTGTGCTGCGGCGCGCGTGAGTTGCTGCTGCCGTTTCCGGGCTGGACGCTGCCGGGTGTCACCGGCGCGGGCGGCCTGCAGGCGCTGATCAAGTACGGCCTCGACGTGCGCGGGCAGCGCACGGTGATCGCCGGCAGCGGCCCGCTGCTGCTCGCGAGCGCGGCAACGGCGCGACAGGCAGGCGCGCAGGTGTCGCACGTGCTCGAACAGGCGGCATGGGGCGACGTGGCCGGTTTCGGCGCAGGGCTGTGGCGCTGGCCGTCGAAACTCGCGCAGGCCGCGAAGCTCGTCACGGCCGCCTACCGGCCCAATGCATACGTCGTCGAAGCGTTCGGCGACAAGCGGCTGGAACGTGTGCGGATCCGGCAGGGCGAGCGCGAGTTCGACATCGACTGCGACCGGCTCGCGTGCGGCTTCGGCCTCGTGCCGAACACCGTGCTGCCGAGCCATCTCGGTTGCCGGATCGAGAACGGCGCGGTCGTGGTCGACGCGCACCAGCGCACGAGCCGCGACGGGTATTTCGCCGCGGGCGAGTGCACGGGTGTCGGGGGCAGCGAACTGGCGATGGTCGAAGGCGAGATCGCCGGCTGCGCGGCCACCGGGCAGGTGGCGCCGCTGGCCGCGCTGGTGGCGCGGCGTGCGCACTGGCAGGCATTCGCGGACGCGGTGCGCGAGCGCTTCGCGATCCGCGAGCCGATCCGCCGGCTCGCGCGGCCTGATACGCTGCTGTGCCGTTGCGAGGACGTGCGCTTCGACGCGGTCGCGCCGGCGCCGGGCTGGACGGCCGCGAAGCTGCAGACGCGCTGCGGGATGGGCGCATGCCAGGGCCGCGTGTGCGGTGCCGCCGCGCAGGCGCTGTTCGGCTGGACGCCGCCGGTGCCGCGCACGCCGCTCGTGCCCGCACGGGTCGGTACGCTGATGCTGGACGACACGGTGTCCTGAGACGGCGCCTGACGCGCCATGGTGAGGCGACCCGGTTCGAGCCGGGTCGTCGGCGCCCTCTGATGACGCCGGGCGATGGTGCGAATCAACAATATATAAGTTGATATAATATTGATTCGTTAATCGTGTGCCACCGTCCCCATGAACACCGATCCTTCCGCCGGGCTGCCCGAGCCCGACCAGATGCGCGCAGCCGCCGAATCGGCGTGCGCGCTGCTCAAGGTGCTGTCCAATCCAGACCGGTTGCTGCTGCTGTGCGAACTGTCGCAGGGCGAACGCTGCGTGAGCGATCTCGAGGCGCGGCTGGATATTCGCCAGCCGACGCTGTCGCAGCAGCTCGGCGTGTTGCGGGACAACGCGCTCGTCCGCACGCGCCGCGAAGGCAAGAACATCCACTATTCGCTCGACAGCCCGGCCGCGATCGCGGTGATGGGCGTGTTGTACGAACAGTTCTGCGGCCCGGCCGCGAAGGGGAAGCGCCATGCAGCTTGATGCGCTTCACTTCACGCCCTGGCTGTCGCTTGCCGGCGGCGTGCTGATCGGGCTGGCGGCCGCGTGGCTCGTCGCGTTCAACGGGCGGATCGCCGGGATCAGCGGCATCGTCGGCGGCCTGTTCACGGCCGGCGCCGCGGAGCGCGACTGGCGCGCCGCATTCGTCGCCGGGTTGATCGCCGCGCCGCTGATGATGCGCATCGCCGGTGCCGCCGTGACGCCGCAGGTCGATGCTGGCTGGGGTGAGTTGCTGGCGGCCGGCCTGCTGGTCGGGATCGGCACGCGCTATGCGGGCGGATGCACGAGTGGTCACGGGGTCTGCGGGCTGTCGCGCGGCGCGACGCGGTCGATGGTCGCGACGGCGGTGTTCATGGTCGCCGGCTTCGCGACCGTATTCGTGCGCCGGCACGTGCTCGGAGGCTGACATGCAGGCAGGATTCGCGTTTCTGGCGGGGCTGTTGTTCAGCGTCGGCCTCATCGTGTCGGGGATGGCCAACCCGCGGAAGGTGCTCGGTTTTCTCGACCTGGCTGGCCGTTGGGATCCGTCGCTCGCGTTCGTAATGGCCGGCGCGATCGGCGTCGCCGTGCTCGCGTTCGCCTGGGCGAAGCGCCGCACGCGGTCGTGGCTCGGGGTGCCGATCCAGTGGCCGGCCGCCCGGACGATCACCGTGCGGCTCGTCACCGGGAGTGCCGTGTTCGGCATCGGCTGGGGGCTTGCGGGGTTCTGCCCGGGGCCGGCGCTCGTGTCGATCGGTCTGGGCTCGGTCAAGGGCATCGCGTTCGTCGTCGCGATGCTGGTCGGGATGGCATTGTTCGAATGGATCGAGCGTGCGCGGAAGGTGCGGTAGCCGGAGATATCGGCCCGGTTGAGTCGGTCCGGTCCGGCGCGGCGAGGGCGCTGGACGAGATCACGCTCGTCGCCGGATGATGCGATACGGTGGTTGCATGACGATACTGGCGGCAGCGCGAGCCACCGTGTCAGAGTTGTTCGCGCACACGCCGCTCGCCGAATGGCCACGCGGCCACCCGGCGTACCCACGCGCGCCACGCGGCGAACGCCCCGGCCCGGGCCGCAGGTTCCGCAAGGGTCGCGTCGACCGGGGCGGCACCGCTGGCAGTCAACGTCGCGTGACCGGCCGTCTCGATCGTCAGGCATTCGCCTTCGTCGAGCACGCGGCGGACGTATTGCGGCGCATCAGGCAGCCAGTCGAGCCCGCCGTGGCGCAACGTGACTGCGAGCGCGCCGTCGAGCACGATGACCTGGCTGCCCTTGTCGAACCACGCAAAGTGGCTTTGCCCGGCGTCGAGCCGGATGTCTTGTGTTCGCATGGCGAGTCCTTTTCCCGGTTGCGCAGCCCCGCGACGGCGGGGCGACAGCGTGCAATCAGGTTAGGGAAACGCGCGCGGGCTGGACAGATTCAGGGGACGGGAATCTGTTACGGTGCAGGCGGCGATTTTGGCCTGCTGTATCGGTGGGTTTTCCCCGAATCTGTATCTGGCGTGCGTCAGGGCGCGCGGGCACGATGCCCCGCATGACATCCCTCACCGACTCGCCCCGCACGCCTTTGCCGATGGCCGGCGAGCCGCTGTACGAACGACTCGCCGAGCATTACCGCCGCATCATCACGGCCGGCACGCTGTCGCCCGGCGACCGGATGCCGTCGGTGCGCGCATTCATGGCGCAGCACGGCGTGAGCCTGTCGACCGCGATCCAGGCGTTCCGGCGGCTCGAGGATACGGGCTGGTGCGAAGCAAGGCCACGCTCGGGCTACTTCGTGCGGCGGCGCGCGGCGGCCGCGCTCGACACGCTGCCGGAATGCGACGGGCCGCCGCTGAGCGTCGAGCCGCCGTTCGCGGGGCTGCACGAACGCGTGTCGCGCGTGATCGATCGCGCGAACGCGGCTCCCGATGCGTTGAATCTTGGCGGCGCGTCCGCGCTGGCGACGTTGTATCCGGCCGAGCGCCTGCAGGCGCTGGCGATCCGGCTGCTGCGGCGCAAGCCGACGCTGTTGACCGACGCGGGGCCGGTTGGCGGTTCGCCCGAATTCCGCCAGACGATGGCCAAGCGTGCGCTGTCGTACGGCGTGACCGTGTCGCCGGACGACGTGATGTCGACGAGCGGTGGCGTCGATGCGGTGAATCTCGCGCTGCGCGCGGTGGCGCGACCCGGCGACACGATCGCGATCGAATCGCCGGCCTTTTTCGGCTTGATCCAGCTGCTCGAAAGCCTCGGCCTGCGTGCGCTCGAGATTCCGGCCAGCCCGACGACCGGGCTGTCGATCGAAGCGCTCGACGTGGCGCTGGCCGCATATCCGGACATTCGGGCCGTGGTCGTCGTGCCGAACCTGCAGAACCCGCTCGGCAGCGTGATGCCCGACGAGCGCAAGGCCGCGCTGGTCGAGCTGTGCTCGCGCCGCGGCGTGGCCGTGATCGAGGACGAGCCGTATCGCGAACTCGTCGAAGCGCCGCACGCGGTGAAGCCCGTGAAGGCATGGGACCGCGACGGCACGGTGATCTACTGCCCGTCGCTCAACAAGGTGCTGGCGCCGGGGATGCGGCTCGGCTGGATGAGTGCGGGCCGCTGGCACGCGCGCGTGAAGATGCTCAAGTTCGCGCACAGCCGCCACAACGCCGCGTTGCTGCAGGCCGTCGCGGCCGAATTCGTCGGCTCGGGTGCGTTCGATCGCCATCTGCACCGGTTTCGCGAACAGCTTCGCGTGCAGCGCGACGTGACGATCGATGCGATCGCGCGTCATTTTCCGGCCGGCACGCGGATGAACCGGCCGCCGGGCGGCATGCTGCTGTGGATCGCGCTGCCGGACGGCGTGCGTTCCGAAGCATTGTTCGATGCGGCGCTGGCACGTGGGGTAAGGATCGCGCCCGGCTCGATCTTCTCGAATTCCGACCGCTTCGATGCCTATATCCGGCTTGCGTGCACGCGGGTATTCGACTCGGCTCACGAAGCGGCCATCGAAACGCTCGGCCAGCTGATACGCGACGCAGCGGCCGCTGCGTAAGCGGGCCGGCTGTCGGCCGGGCCGGGATGCCGGCGACCGGGCTCGGCTGTCGTGACGGTGGCACGGGCCGGCCGATCCGGCACGCCGCGCTCACCGCGGCCGGCCGCCGCGCCATCACGCGCCGACGATACGATTTCGGCGATTTCATCGGCCGACCGTATGCGCGGCGAGGTGCTGACGGATCAGCGACAGGTAGCGATCACCGACGGAGAAGTCGCGCGCGGCACGCGGCCGTTCCGCCTGGCGGAGCGTGGCCGGCGCGCTCATGCCGAGGTATCGGCAAACCGCGGACGGAAAGGGCTTGCGCGTCGCCCCAAGCTGGCGCGCCGCGCGCTCGACGCGGGCGTCGCCGACCTGCGCACGCAGCCATGCCAGCACTTGGCGATCGGTGTCGTTGACGATACGGACCAGATGTTCCATCGCGCACCTCACTGTTCATAAATACAGTACTGTAAATATAACCAGTATATGAGGCGGCCGCAAGCGGCGCGCATGCGTCTGGCCATTCGGCCAGGGTCAGCGCGCCGGCGCGGCGAGGCGGGTGGCCGGGGATCCGGTGTTCCGGGCGGCAGGCGCCGCGGGTGCGGCGGGCGGGGCGGCCGGGGCGAGATTCGCGTAGCGCGCGTCGGTCAGCGTGCCGAGGAACGCGACGATGTCGTCGATTTCCGCGTCGGTCAGCGCGGGCGGCGTGCCCGGACGGCGGTTCATCGGTGTCGAATTGACGTTGATGTTGCCGCGATAGGCGGCCGGCACGTCGTCGAACGTTCTGGCGCCGTGATACCAGTAGCCGGGGTCGGTCGAGCGCGTGTTGTAGAACGCGACCGCATCGCGCAGCGTCGTGAATACGCCGTTGTGCATGAACGTCTGCTTGACCGCGACGTTGCGCAGCCCCGGCGTGCGCAGGTAGCCGCACCATTGCGTCGGCTCGGGCCAGCGCAGCCGCGTGGCCGTGTCGCACAGGCCGTTGTCGAAATGGCGTGGATCGCGGTTCGCGGGCAACGCGCGATTGCGCGGCACCGCGATCGCGTCGTAGCCGAAATCGGTGAAGAGCGAGCGCTCCGGCCGGCTCGACGTCTCCGACAGCGTGTGGCAGCTCATGCAGTTGCCCTTGTCGGGATTGCGGAACAGCGCCAAACCGCGCATCTCGGCCGGCGCGAGCGGCTTGCGGTTGCGCAGGAATACGTCGAAGCGCGAGGTGAACGGCGCCATGTCGTCGCTCTGCAGATAGGCCTCGACGGCCGACCCCAGCGCGCGCACCAGCTGCTCGGGATCGCGCCGCACCGACGCGCCGAAGCGCGCGGCCAGATCGCCCGCCAGTTCGGTGCCGTCGACCTTGCGCAGCAGCGCGGCCGGCGACCGGTTGTTCATCTCGTTCGGATCGAACAGCGGCCCGCGGATCTGTTCGGCGAGCGTGTCGGCGCGGCCGTCGCTGAAGAGCCCGCCGAATGGCGACGGCGCGGGCGCATCGTCGTCCTGGTAGAAGTGGCGGCGCGGCACGTAGCGTACGTAGAGCAGCGACGGCGCATTGCGCTGGCTGAAGCGTCCGTGGCGGCTGCCTTCCGGCACGCCGGGCCCCGCGAGCGAAGCGGCCGACAGCGTCGGCGCGAATGCACGCCCCGGATCGTGGCAGCCCGCGCACGACATGCCGCGCGGCTCGGACAGCCGCGGATCGAAGAAGATCCGGCGGCCGAGCGCGACGAGCGTCGGGTCGGGCGCGAAGCGGGCGGTCGCCGCGTCGACCTTGCCGGTCACCTGCGGCGTGCCGTTGCCGATCGTGTCGACGACGCGCGACGGCGGGGCGCCGGGGAGCAGGACCGTTTCGGACGGCGCGGCATGGGCCGCGAGCGCCGCGCCGGCGAGCACGGCGGCGGCAAGTAGGTGTACCGTGCGGCCGCTGCCTGCGACCGACATCGAAGTGGAAGCCGAACGCTCGGAGCAGGCGGCCGACGACACCGAAGCGGAAGCCGAACGCCCGGCACAGGCGGCCGACAAAACCGAAGCGCAAACCGAACCCTCGGCACAGACGGCCGACGAAACCGGCCGCTTCCGCGATCCGGCCATCCGTCGCCGGCGGCCGCCCGAATCCGTCAAACCCGTCAAACCGTCATGCAATCGAACTTCGTCGGTCACGGCGCGATGAACCCCGTCTTGTCGCAGGCGAGCGTCGTGCCCGACTGGTCGCACGACGCGAGCAGCTTGCCCGCCGCCGAATACGCACGGAACACCCAGCCCGTCGCCGGCGCCGCACGCCGCTCCATGATCAGGAAGCCGAAAGTGTTGTTGTGCGACAGCCGCTCGATCACGGCGCCCGGTGCGGGCGTCAGGCCGGCCGGGAACGGGTCGGGCAGCGCGACGTCGAGGTTGTCGCCGCCGTTGCCGGACACGATCGTCGCCGGATGTCCGGACGAGAAGTTGATCGCCTGGAAGTCGTGCACGTGCCCGTGCAGCGCGACGTGGATGCCGGGCGGGTAGTACGCCTGCGCGTTCAGGCTCGACATCACCGACTGCAGCGCGAGGTTGCCCGGCGCGGGCGTGCTGCCGGCGATCGGCGCGAACGCGAGGATCGGATGGTGGTTCGTGAAGATCGTCGTCGTGATGCCGGCCTTCGACGCGAGCGACGCGACCGTCTGAAACTGCTTCTGGTAGAGACGGAATTGCGCGTCGGTCGTCTTCAGCGGATTGCGGCCGACCTTCGCGGTGTCGAACACGATCACCTGCGTGCCGCCGCCGAGCGACACCGCATAGGGATCCGAGTAGTTCGCGTCGTCATCGTTGGCCGGATCGTTGCACGAACGGCCCGCCGAATACGGGCGCGGATCGAGGAAGCGGTACCAGCCCTGGCCGGCCCGCGCGCATTCCTCGTGGTTGCCGCGCACGACCACCCACGGCGCCTTCGCGAACAGCGGCGCGGCCGGGCGGAACAGGTCGGCCTGCCACGTATCCCAGCCATAGCCCCACGGGCTGTCCTTGCAGCCGGCGATGTCGGGCGGGCACGCGTTCTCGCGATAGTGATAGTCGCCAACATGCAGCACGAGATCCGGCGACAGCTTCGCGACGCTCGCCGCGATCGTGTCGAACGGCCAGACCGTCGCGTCGTTGCACGCCTGCCATGCGTTGTCGGCCTTCTTCATCCGGCAGCCGGTGTCGGCGATGATCGCGATGCGCCGCGGCTGCGCTTTCGGCAGCGGCAGCGCGCGGCCCGCGACGCTGGCCGTCTGCGCATCGGCCGGCAGCGTCGTTTCGCAGACCGACACCGGGAAGCTCGACGGTTTCGAGTCGGCCGGGTCGCTGGCGGTCGGCCGCTGCGCGACGGTCGCGGCGCCGGCGCGCAGCGTCATGCGCGACAGCTTGCCGTCGACGGACAATTGCGGACACAGCGGATCGCTCGCGGAAGCCGGGCTGTAGTTCGTGATCACGCGCGCGATCGCTTGGTTCGCATCGCCGATCTCGACCCACGCGGCCTGCACGTTGATCGCGGCGCTGGCCGGGTCGGCCGGCGTATCGATGTGATTCGAACACGCGGACAGCGCCACGAGGGCAACAAGCGGAGCGCAACGCACGAACAGCGCGCGAGAGAGGAGTCGTCGCATGGGGAGGCACCGTAGGAAAGCCGTCAACGATACGCAACACGAATGTAAGAAATATGAAACGCGGGTTGCGGCAGGCGCCCGGCGCACGGGTCGTGCCGCGGTCGCGGGCTTGACCTCAAGCCGGCTTGAAGCAGCATAGTGTGCATCACGGTCAACGACGCGGGAACAAGGAGAATCGACGATGGAAGACAACCGGGCAAACGAAGCGCAGTCTGCGCTGTGGAACGGCCCGTCGGGGCTTGCGTGGGTCGACGCGCAACGCTCGCTCGACCGGATGTTCGAGCCGTTCGAGACACTGCTCGCGGATGCGGCGGTGGCGGCGTCCGCACGCCGCGTGCTCGACGTCGGCTGCGGCACCGGCGCGGTGACGCTCGCGATGGCACGGCGGCTGGGCGCGCATGCGCACTGTACGGGTGTCGACATCTCGGCGCGGATGATCGCCGCCGCACAGGCACGCGCCGAGCGCGATGGCCTGGGCGCCAGCTTCGTGCCTGCGGATGCGCAGACGCATGCGTTCGCGCCGGATCAGTTCGACCTGATCGTGTCGCGCTTCGGCGTGATGTTCTTCGACGATCCGGTGCGCGCGTTCGCGAACCTGCGGCATGCGGCGCGCGCGAACGCGCAACTGCGATTCGTCGCATGGCGCGGCGCCGCCGACAATCCGTTCATGACGACGGCCGAGCGCGTCGCGGCGCCCTTGCTGCCGAACCTGCCGGCGCGGCAGCCGGGTGCACCGGGACAATTCGCGTTCGGCGACCGGCAGCGCATCGCGTCGGTATTGTCGGACAGCGGCTGGGCCGATATCGCGATCGAGCCGATCGACGTCGCGTGCGCGTTGCCGGCGCCCGCGCTGGACGACTACGTCGCGCGACTGGGGCCGGTCGGGGTCGCGCTTCGGCAGGTGGATGACGCGACGCGTCGACGGGTGATCGATACGGTTCGCGCCGCGTTCGAGCGCTACGTGCAGGGCGCGGACGTACGCTTCGACGCGGCGTGCTGGCTCGTCGCGGCGCGGGCGCCGTCCGCATGACGCTTCAGTTTCAGTAGAAGGCGGCGGGCCGACGTTCGACACGCGCGGGGCCGTGCAAGTCCAGGTATCAGCCGCGCCTTGCGCGCAACATCAGCCATGCGCAGCCGGCCGCGACGAGCGCGAGCCCGAGCAGCACCGCCTCGACGCCGAGCGCGAAACCCGGCGGCATCTCGCCGCTGTTCGGTATCGGTGACAGGTTCGCGGTCATCGCAATGGCGCCGCCGGCCAGCAGGGCGATGCAGGCGATCCAGTAGAGCTTGCCGCGCGGCGCGGCGGTGCGAATCCGCCACAACGCGAGACCGACGCCACCGAAGTAAAGCAGCGCGAGCGTCGCGAGTGCGACGAGGTCGCCGGTGCGATCGTGCACGAGGCCGCTCATTGCGCGGCTCCGACGATCGTCGCGCACGGGCGTGACGGGGCGAAGGCGGCGCGGCCGACCTTTGGCTCGAGCGGGGAAGGTGGCGGGAGGCGGGATTCCGGCATGGCTGGCATCCAGTTGTGGGCGCAACGAAGCGCGACGCCGTCCGGCCGCGCGTGTCGCGCGCCGGACCCTGATACGGCGTGCGTCGAGTGTACCGCGGTGTCAGGGCTGCACGAAGGGTCGTGCAGGAATCAACCTGATGGATTGTAAGTGATCGCGACGAAAGCGAAAACCGCACGGGCTGCGCGGCATGCGGGCAACCCGGACGCCGCACCGGCATGCGCATGGTCCGGCGCCGCACGCGGACGATGCGCCGCCGCGCGGGTTCAGAACGTCACGGCGATCCCGGCCATGCCGACGAACTGGCCGTGCGTCGTCGACGGCGTGAGCTGTTGCGAATCGCCGACGATCGGCGCCGCGTCGACGATATGGCCGGCGCCTTGCGCGCCGAGCGTCTGCCCGCTCGAATGCGTATACGCCTGCAGCGCATAGAGCGTCGTGCGCTTCGACAGGCTGTACGACTCCTTCAGCGAATACTGCTGGTAGCGGGCCGCGCCAGACACGCCGTTCGCCTTCGACGCGAGCGTGTACGCGAACGCGCCGGCCACCGAGAAGGTCGGCGTGAAGCGGTACGCGGCGAGCGCGCCGTAGGTATTGAACACGGCCGTATCCGTGAACGCGGAGCCGTTGCCCGGCAGGTACTTCACGTTCGAGTAGTTGAGGCCCATCGTCAGGTTGCCGAGCGTGGTGTTGCCGGCCGCCGCGACCTGCTCGATGGCCTTCGCGCTCAGGTAGCCCTGGTTGAGCACGGACACCGCGAAGCTGCCCGACGCCGCGGTCGCCGGATTCAGGAAGCCGGCCGAAGAACCCGAACTGTTGATGCGCAAGTAGCCGGCCGCGATCCCGACCGGCCCGTTCGCATAGCGGAGCGCGGCGCTGAACGTGTTGCCCTTGCCGGTCGCACCGGCGATGCCGCCGAATGCGTACATCGCGCTCGCGGTCAGCCCGGAAAGGGTCGGCGACGTATAGGTGACCGAGTTGTTCACGCGGATCGTCGTGTCGAGGCCGTCGATATCGCCCGGATGCGCGCCGGTCGCGCCGGTCAGCCAGCTGCTCGACGCGTACGGTCCGACCAGCAGGAAGTACGGCGTGTACTGGCGGCCGGCTGTCACCGTGCCGTAATGGTCGTTGCGCAGCCCGACGTAGGCCTGGCGGTTGAAGATCGTGCCGGCGGCCGCTTGCGCACCGGTGTTCAGGTTGAAGCCGGATTGCAGATCGAAGATCGCGTGCGTGCCGCCGCCGAGATCCTCGTCGCCGCGCAGCCCGAACTTCGACGCATACAGGTTGCCGTCGCGCATGTACACGTTCGAGTGGCCTTGCTGGTTGTTCACGTACGCGATCGAATCGTCGACCACGCCGTACAGCGTCACGCTGCTCTGCGCATGGGCTGCGCCAGCGCCGAACGACGCGGCCGATAAAATAAGGATTGCAAAACGGTGATGCGGTGCATTCATCGTCGATCTCCAAGTCTCTTCAACGGGGCGGGAGGCTGGGGGCCTCCTCTTTGGTGGGTGGCGGGCCGCGGGTACGGCCCACCCGATCAGGGTTTCGAGTTCGCGCAGCCTTGCGCGATCAGTCGACGAGCGCCACGACGATGCGACGCCACTCGCCGTCGCGCGCATCGTGCTCGACGCGCGCGCCGCGCACCGCAAGCGCCCCTTGCAGTGACGCCGGCAGCAGGATCTCGACGCGCTCGGCGGGGCGGCGCATGCGGCCTTCCCAGCGGACCGACACGCCGAGTTCGCCCGATGCCTCGCGTCCGGTCTCGATGCGCCACAGCCCGTATTCATCGTCGCGCCATGCTTCCGTTTCGCCGTCGTCCTCCACGCACTCGCCGTACGCAACACCGTCCTCGATGCGCGGCGCGACGATGAAGCCGCGTGTGTCGGCGCGTGCGCCGAACCGCTGCGCGGCGACGTTCAGCGGCAGCAAGCGGCCTTCGCGCAACAGCATCACCGGCGTGTCGAGCGGCGCGGGCAGCGTCACGCTCGCGCCGCCGTCGAACGACTGCGCGCTCGCACAGCACATCCAGCGCGCACCGGACGGCAGGTAGACCGTGCGCTCCGTGTGGCCCGGGTCGACGACCGGCGCCACCAGCAGCGCGTCGCCGAGCATCATGTCGTCGCATTCGTCGTAGCAGCGCGGGTCGCCGGGGAAATCGCCGAAGGTCGGCCGCAGCACGGGCTCGTAGCGCGTGGTCGACAGCCACAGCAGGTGGTAGAGATAGGGCAGCAGTCGGTAGCGCTGCTTGATCAGCGACGCGATCTGCGCGGTGATCTCGGGATACATCCACGGTTCGTTGACGGTGCCGTCGTCATTCCACGAATGGATGCTGAAGCGCGGCATGAAGATGCCGAACTGCACCCAGCGCAACAGCAGCTCGGGCGACGGCGCGGGACCGGAGAAGCCGCCGATGTCGTGACCGATGTTCGACACGCCGGACAACGCGAGCCCGAGGCCCATCTTCAGGTTGTAGCGCAGCGTTTCCCACGACGTGTAGTTGTCGCCGGACCAGGTCTGCACATAGCGCTGCATGCCTGCGCCGCCCGAGCGCGACACGAGGAACGGCCGCTGCGCCGGCGCATGCGCGCGCTGCGCGTCGCGCGACGCGCGCATCATCAGCATCGTCTGCAGCACCTTCGCCTCGCGCGCCGGGAACGGCTGGCCGAAACCGTGCGCGATCGCGTCGGGCGACCAGATCTCGTATTCGTTGTTGTCGTTCCAGGTCGACTCGATCCCGTAGTCGAGTAGCGCCGACGTGACCTGCTCGCGCCACCAGCGGTAGGCGTCCGGCTGCGTGAAGTCGATATACGCACCGACTTCGTCCCAGAACTGCACCCATGCCGGTTCGCCGGACGCCGAGCGGATCAGCAGCCCGCGCCGCGCGGCATCGTCGAACGCGGGGTGGTCGCGCAGCAGGCACGGCTTGATGTTCGCGCACAGCCGGATGCCGTGGTCGCGGTAATGCTTCACGAAACCTTTCGCGTCGGGAAACTTCTCGCGGTTCCAGTTGAACACGTAGCGCTTCGCGCCGATCGACGTATAGCCCGACGACAGGTGGAACGAGTCGCACAGGATGTCGTGCGCGTCGCACTGCTCGACGAACTGGTTCATCTGCCGCTGCGCGTCCGGCGCATCGGTGTAGCTCATCGTCGAGCCTGAATAGCCGAGGCCCCATTTCGGCGTGCGCGCCGGGCGCCCGGTGAGCCACGTGAAGCGCCGCGCGGCCGTGAGCGGCGTGTCGGGCGACGCGATGAAGTAGTAGTCGAGATCGCCGTGCTCGGCGACGAAGTAGCGGTACAGCCCGTGGTAGTTGTCGAGCTCGCGACCTATGTCGAACGTGCAATCCGACAGCGTGTCGTAGAACAGCCCGAAGCCCTGGCATGCGTCGGGCGACCACGTGACGTAGAACGGGATGTGCTTGTACAGCGGATCCGTATGCTTCGCGCTGTAGCCCATCGCGTCGATGTTGCGCATCTCGAAGCGTGCGCCGGTGCGGTCGAGGTCGCCCGCGCGTTCGCCGAGACCGAACACCTTGTCGCCGCGCTCGCGTGCGACGTAGTGGTAGGCGCGGTCGTCCCACCAGCCGAAGTTGTACGCCTGCGTCGCGCGGTCGGCGAGCACGACGCGCCACGCGCCGTCGGCGCCGCGCATCGACCACGTGCAATGGCCGCCTTGCCGGCGCACGGCGAGACGGACCTGCGCGGTCTCGATGCGCACGTCGCTGTCGTCTTCGACGAAGTCGTAGGCTGGCAGCGCGAAGCCGCTCAGGTCGAGACGGTCGCGCCCGTCGAGCGGCACGTCGTCGAGGCCCGGCGCGATCGTCCACGTGCGCGGATTGCGCGGCGTCGCGTCGGGCAGGACGCGCACGCGCACGATGTCGTCCTCGAGCACGAAGATCTCGAGGGTCGCGCCCGCGTCGGACGCGAGCAGCACGCGGTTCGCCTGCCGGTCGGCGACGCGGAACACGGGCGGATGAAGAAGCGAAGTCATGAAGGCAATTCCTGGTGAGAACGGATGTCAGGCGTGTTGCGCGAACAGGCGTTCCTGCTTCGACTGCCCGCGGATCAGCACCGCGAGCAGCGTGACGCCGATGATGTCGAACAGGCCGAGGCACGCGAACAGCGGCGCGTAGCCGATCTTGTCGGCGAGCGCGCCGACCAGCAGCGAGAAGCCGAGCCCGCCGATCCACGCGGCCATTCCCGCGAAGCCGCTGGCGGTGCCGACTTCCTCGGAATCGAACACGTCGGCCGACAGCGTGTTGACGAGTGCGGAGATCATCTGGTGCGCGAAACCGCCGACGCAGAACAGCGCAATGGCCATGTACGGCGACGACACGAGCCCGATCGTCGCCGGCCCGAGCATCAGCACCGCGCCGAGCGCGACGCCCGCGACCCGCGACCACACGAGCGGCAGACTGAACCGTTTCGCGAGGTAGGGCGACAGGTAGCCGCCGGCGATGCCGCCGAGGTCTGCCGCGAGGAACGGCATCCACGCGAAGATGGCGATCTCCGTGAGCGCCATGTGGCGTTCGGTCGCGAGATACAGCGGAATCCAGAAGCTGAAGGTCTGCCACGCGGGTTCCGCGAAGAAGCGCGGCAGCGCGATCGCCCAGAAGCGGCGCGCGGTGACGACGTCGCGAATCCGGCGCTTCGACACGGCCGGCATCGTGGCCTGGCCGTCGCGAATCAGCGTGCGCTCCTGCGACGTGAGGCGCGGATGATCGGCCGGCGACCGGTACTGCGTGTACCAGAGCACGGCCCACGCGAAGCCGAGCGCGCCGGTGACCATGAACGCGGATTGCCAGCCGAACCGCATCGACAGGAACACGACGAGTGGCGGCGCGATCGCGGCGCCGAGCGACGTGCCCGCGTTGAAGTAGCCGACCGCGACGGATTTCTCGCGATCGGGAAACCATTCGGCGACGGCCTTCATCCCCGACGGAATCGCCGCGGCCTCGAACAGCCCGAGCAGGCCGCGCAGGATGCCGAGCGACAGCCAGCCCGACGCGAAGCCGTGCGCGACGCCGACCACCGACCACAGCATCGCGAACAGCGCGAACCCGAGCCGCAGCCCGATCAGGTCGACGATGAATCCGCACACCGGCTGCATGATCGTGTAGCCGATCTGGAACGCGCCGACGATGTACGAGTACTGCTGCGTCGAGATCGCGAACACATGCTTCAGTTCCGGTGCGAGCACCGCGAGGGAATTTCGTGCGAGATAGTTGAGGATCGTGCCCAGACATACCAGCACGATGATCCACCAGCGCAACGCCTTGACTGTCTTCACTGCTGTCTCCTGATTCATGCAAGCCCGCCCGGCTGGGGCGCCTTGCTCAGTCTTATTCATACGATGTCCGATCTTGGCGAACGCCGATTCGCCTGCTTCCTTGGCGAAAGGGCCGTGTTCGCTCGAACATTCAGCGGGAACCGAAAGTTACGTTATCTGACGACTGATCATTTTCGAACATCCTATGTTCGAATTCGAATCAGGTCAACGTGAATCTGCATTCGAACGAACGTGCTCGGGGTTTTCCCGAGAGGCATGTGGATGCGGCGTCCGTCGCGATGCGCACGACCGCGTGCCGAACGCCCGCGCGACGGGACTGAGCGCCGGTCGTACGACTCACCCACCAGACAGGCGCGACGAGGGCGTGACAACCCTGATGAAAATTTATTTTTTTCCGGATAACAGATTGTGTAAATTGATTTTCATCTACCTTGCAAAACCATTCGCATGACGCCTCTCGCTCCGCACGCTGTCAGCCAGGATGAATCCGCGATCGCGGAGCGCATCGCGTCGGCCATGCCGCGGATGACGCCTATCCATCGCCGGATGGGCGAGTTCGTGCTCGCGAATCCCTTTCGCGCGGCGACGATGCGGATCGACGAGCTCGCGCAGGCGGTCAATGCATCGATCGCGACCGCGAACCGCTTCGCGAAGGCGCTCGGCTTCGACGGCTATCCGGCGATGCGTGCGGCGCTCGTGCGCGGCTTCGAGGCGACGCTCGGCCCCGTCGAACGGCTGCGTTCCGCGCAGGAGCAGGAACAGGAGCAGGGCGTTCGCGGCGCCGCATGGATCGATGCGGTGTTCGACCAGGCCATCGAGAACATCGAGAACACGCGTGCGCAGCTGGATGCGACCGACGTCGAGGCGGCCGTCGAGGCGATCGTCGGCGCGCGGCGCGTGCTGATTCTCGGCGCCGGTTCGAGCGCGTTTCTGACCGGCTTGATGGAACACGGATTGTCGGTGTGTCACGACAACGTGCAGTCGCTCGCGCTGCTCGGCGGCCCTTCGCATGCGGCGCGGCGCTTGTATACGGCCGACTCGCGCGATCTCGTGATCGCGCTCGCGTTTCCGCGCTACGTGAAGGACACGATCGAGCTTGCCCGCCGCGCGGCCGCGCGTGGCGCACGCGTGCTCGGCATTTCCGACGGGCCTGGTTCGCCGCTCGCGCCGGTCGCATCGCTGAACCTGTACGTGAAGGCCGAACGGCGTTTCGCGGCCACGTCGGAAGCGGCCGTGCTGACGATGATCGAGGCGCTGATCGATGCGGTCGCGCTACGCACGCACCGCTCCGCGAAGTCCGCCGCCGAAATGACCGAATTCCTGTTGCCGTGGCTGAGTCAGCCGCAAGCGGCGCTGCCGGCCGCCAACCCTTCTTCCTCCGGTCCGAAAAAATCATGACTTCACCCGCGATCATCGCGATTCATGGCGGAGCAGGCACGATCCTGCGCGATGCGATGGATACCGACACCGAACACCGGTACCGCGCCGAGCTCACCGCGATCCTGCAGGCCGCGCAGCAGGTGCTCGCCGACGGCGGCAGCGCGCTCGACGCCGTCACCGTCGCCGTACGGATGCTCGAGGACTGTCCGCTCTTCAACGCCGGGCGCGGCGCCGTCTATACGGCCGAAGGCAAGCACGAACTCGACGCGGCGGTGATGGACGGCGCGACGCTCGCGGCCGGCGCGGTCTGCAGCGCGACGCGCGTGCGCAATCCGGTGCTCGCCGCGCGGCGCGTGATGGAGGCGAGCGAGCACGTGCTGTTCGCCGGCGTGGGCGCCGACGCGTTCGCGGCCGAGCAGGGCCTCGAACTCGCCGAGCCCGGCTACTTCGACACCGAAGCGCGCCATGCGCAGTGGGTCAAGGCACGCGCGGCGGCGGCCGGCACGATGCTCGATCACGACGCCGCGAGCTTCGCGTTCGGCGCAGGACAACGGGCCGAGCCGGCCGAGCCGCTCGATCCCGATCGCAAGCACGGCACGGTCGGCGCGGTCGCGTGCGACCTCAACGGCCATGTCGCGGCGGCGACGTCGACCGGCGGCATCACGAACAAGCAGCCTGGACGCGTCGGCGATTCGCCGATCATCGGCGCCGGCTGCTACGCGGACGACGCGACCTGCGCGGTATCCGCGACGGGCACCGGCGAGATGTTCATCCGCCTTGCGACCGCGCACGACGTGGCCGCGCAGATGGCGTATCGCGGCGCATCGCTCGCCGACGCCGCGCACGACGCCGTGATGAACAAGCTGCCGCGGCTGGCCGGGCGCGGCGGGATCATCGCGGTCGATGCGCAGGGCAACGTCGCGATGCCGTTCAATACGGAAGGGATGTATCGCGGCTATGCGCGCGTCGGCGAGACGCCCGTGGTCGGCATCTATCGCGACGATGCGGCCTGATTCCGGATCGCACCAGGAGACCTTCGCATGACTTCGAGCCGAACCCCGTCCGCGCTGGTGCTGCCGGATCAGCGCGTCGTCGCCGTCGATGACCTGTCGGTCATGTTCCGTCGCGGCGCCGCGACGTTCGATGCGGTGCGCAACGTGTCGTTTCACGTCGACCGCGGCGAGACGCTCGCGATCGTCGGCGAATCGGGCTCCGGCAAGTCGGTCACGTCGCTCGCGCTGATGCGGCTCGTCGAGCACGGCGGTGGCGAGATCACGAGCGGCCGGATCGCGTTGCGGCGTCGCGGCGGCGCGCTCGTCGACCTCGCTCAGGCGAGCGCGGCGACGATGCGCGGGATCCGCGGCGCGGACATCGCGATGATCTTCCAGGAACCGATGACGTCGCTGAACCCGGTGTTTACGGTCGGCGACCAGATCAGCGAGGCGATCGCGCTGCACCAGTCGAAAAGCGCGACCGAAGCGCGCGCGGAGGCGTTGCGGCTGCTCGATCTCGTGCGTATCCCGGAGGCGCGCCGCGTGTTCGCGCGGTATCCGCACCAGTTGTCCGGCGGGATGCGGCAGCGCGTGATGATCGCGATGGCGCTGTCGTGCCGGCCCGCGCTCCTGATCGCCGACGAGCCGACGACCGCGCTCGACGTGACGATCCAGGCGCAGATCCTGCAACTGATCCGCGGCCTGCAGGACGAAATGAACATGGGCGTGATCTTCATCACGCACGACATGGGCGTCGTCGCCGAAGTGGCCGACCGCGTGCTCGTGATGTATCGGGGCGAGAAGGTCGAGGAGGGCGAGTCCGAGCGCATTTTCGCGACGCCCGCGCATCGCTACACGCGTGCGCTGCTCGCGGCCGTGCCGCGGCTCGGCTCGATGCAGGGCACCGATATCCCCGAGAAATTCCCGCTGCTGAAGGTAGACGCCACGGGCGCGGCCGCGCCGGCGACCGCCGCGCACGACGCCGCCGACGCGCAGCCGCCGGTCGATCCGGCCGCGCCGCCGATTCTGCGCGTGCGCGATCTCGTCACGCGGTTTCCGGTGAAGAGCGGCGTGTTCAGTCGCGTGTCGCAGTACGTGCATGCGGTCGAGCGCGTGAGTTTCGAGCTGCGCGCGGGCGAGACGCTCGCGCTCGTCGGCGAATCGGGCTGCGGCAAGTCGACCACCGGTCGCTCGCTGCTGCGGCTCGTCGAATCGCAGAGCGGCTCGATCGAATTCGACGGCCGCGACATCAGCGCGATGAAGGGCGCGGACCTGCAGGCGCTGCGCCGGAACATCCAGTTCATCTTCCAGGATCCGTTCGCGTCGCTGAACCCGCGCCTGACGGTCGGCTTCTCGATCATGGAGCCGCTGCTCGTGCACGGTGTCGCGAGCGGCCGCGAAGCGCAGGCGCGCGTCGACTGGCTGCTCGACAAGGTCGGCCTGCCGCCGGAGGCCGCGCGCCGCTACCCGCACGAATTCTCGGGCGGCCAGCGCCAGCGGATCGCCATCGCGCGCGCGCTCGCGCTGAACCCGAAGGTCGTGATCGCCGATGAATCGGTGTCCGCGCTCGACGTGTCGGTGCAGGCGCAGATCGTCAACCTGATGCTCGACCTGCAGCGTGAGCTCGGCGTCGCGTATCTGTTCATCTCGCACGACATGGCGGTGGTCGAGCGCATCAGTCATCGCGTCGCGGTGATGTATCTCGGCCAGATCGTCGAGATCGGCCCGCGCCGCGCGGTATTCGAGGCGCCGCAGCATCCTTATACGAGGAAGTTGATGAGCGCGGTGCCGGTGGCCGACCCCGCGCGCCGGCATGCGCCGCGCCAGCTTGCGGCGGACGAGATTCCGAGCCCGATCCGCGCGATCGGCGACGAGCCGACGGTCGCGCCGCTCGTCGCGGTCGGCCCCGATCATTTCGTCGCGACGCATCGCGTCGGCGGCGCGTATTGATTGCACGGCGAGGCGCATATGGACCGCAGCTGCGCACGTGCCAGGCAACGGCGTCATTTTCCCGAGCGGATGCAGTCACGCCGCGATTTCCACCACGCGTTACCGAATCATCCACAGGAGCCAGACAAAATGAACAAGCCGCATTCGTTCCCGGTGTTCCGTCCGCGCGCGCTCTTCGCTGCGGGGGCAGGCGCGCTCGCGCTGTCGGTCGCGGCGCCCGCGTTCGCGCAACAGAACGTCGTGGTCGCCGTGTACTCGACGTTCACGACGATGGACCCGTACGACGCGAACGACACGGTGTCCCAAGCCGTCGTCAAGTCGTTCTACGAAGGGCTGTTCGGCTTCGACAAGGACATGAAGCTCGTCAACGTGCTCGCGACAGGCTACCAGGCGTCGCCCGATGCGAAGACCTATACGGTCAAGCTGCGCGAGGGCGTGAAGTTCCAGGACGGCACCGATTTCAACGCCGCCGCGGTGAAGGCGAACTTCGACCGCGTGACCGATCCGGCGAACAAGCTGAAGCGTTACGGGCTGTTCCGCGTGATCGAGAAGACCGAGGTGGTCGATCCGATGACGGTGAAGTTCACGCTGCGCGAGCCGTTCTCCGCGTTCATCAACACGCTCGCGCACCCGTCGGCGGTGATGATTTCGCCGGCCGCGCTGAAGAAGTGGGGGCACGACGTGTCGCTGCATCCGGTCGGCACGGGCCCGTTCGAGTTCGTCGAATGGAAGCAGACCGACGACATGAAGGTGAAGAAGTTTGCCGGCTACTGGAAGAAGGGCTATCCGAAGGTCGATTCGATCGACTGGAAGCCGGTGGTCGACAACAACACGCGCGCCGCGCTGCTCAAGACCGGCGAGGCGGATTTCGCGTTCACGATTCCGTTCGAGCAGGCCGCCGACCTGAAGAGCAACCCGAAGGTCGAGCTGATAGAGCGGCCGTCGATCATCCAGCGCTACATCTCGCTGAACACGCAGAAGAAGCCGTTCGACAATCCGAAGGTGCGTGAGGCGCTGAACTACGCGGTCAACAAGGAAGCGCTCGCGAAGGTCGTGTTCGCCGGTTATGCGACCCCGCAGACGGGCGTCGCACCGGTCGGCGTCGAATACGCGACCAAGCTCGGGCCGTGGCCGTACGATCCGGCGAAGGCGCGCGCGCTGCTGAAGGAGGCCGGCTATCCGAACGGCTTCGAATCGACGCTCTGGTCCGCGTACAACCATTCGACGGCACAGAAGCTGATCCAGTTCGTGCAGCAGCAGCTCGCGCAGGTCGGCGTGAAGGTGCAGGTGCAGGCGCTGGAAGCCGGCGAGCGGGTCGCGAAGGTCGAGAGCGCGCAGGATCCGGCGACGGCGCCCGTGCGGATGTACTACAGCGGCTGGTCGGCCTCGACGGGCGAGGCGAACTGGGCGCTGTCGCCGCTGCTCGGGTCCACGTCGGCGCCGCCGAAGCTCTACAACACCGCGTACTACAAGAACGGTACGGTCGACGACGATCTCGCGAAGGCGCTCGAGACCACCGACCGTGCGAAGAAGGCCGCCCTGTACGCCGACGCGCAGAAGCAGGTGTGGGCCGATGCGCCGTGGATTTTCCTGGTGCAGGAGAAGATCGTTTATGCGCGTAACAAGCGCCTGCACGGCATGTACGTGATGCCGGACGGTTCGTTCAACTTCGACGAAATCTCGGTGAAATGACGGCGGTTCGCCCGCTACGCAGTGCCGGCGGCGCAAGCTGCCGGCGCGCTGATTCGATCGGTGCCCCATGCTGAATTTTCTCGTCAAACGCCTGTTCGGCCTGCTGCCCACGCTCGCGATCGTCGCGGTGCTGGTATTCCTGTTCGTGCACCTGCTGCCGGGCGACCCGGCGCGGCTCGCGGCGGGCCCCGAAGCCGACGACGCGACGGTCGCGCTGGTGCGCACCGATCTCGGCCTCGACCGGCCGCTGCCCGCGCAGTTCGCGAACTTCTTCGTGAAGATCGCGCACGGCGATTTCGGCACATCGACGCGCAGCAAGCGGCCGGTGTCGACCGAGATCGGCGAGCGCTTCATGCCGACGCTGTTGCTGACGCTCGTCAGCATGGTGTGGGCGACGGCGTTCGGGATGGCGATCGGGATCGCGTCGGCGGTGTGGCGCAACCGCTGGCCCGACCGCCTCGGGATGACGATCGCGGTGTCGGGCATCTCGTTTCCGGCGTTCGCGCTCGGTATGCTGCTGATGGAAATCTTCTCGGTGAAGCTCGGCTGGCTGCCCGTCGTGCCGGACGGCACGTGGAAAAGCTACGTGCTGCCGTCGCTGACGCTCGGCGCCGCGGTCGCGGCCGTGATGGCGCGCTTCACGCGCGCGTCGTTCGTCGAGGTGCTCAACGAGGACTTCGTGCGCACCGCGCGCGCGAAGGGCGTGCACGAGCCGATGGTCGTGCTCAAGCACTGCCTGCGCAACGCGATGATCCCGGTCGTCACGATGATGGGGCTGCAGTTCGGCTTCCTGCTCGGCGGCTCGATCGTCGTCGAGGCCGTGTTCAACTGGCCGGGGCTGGGGCGCCTGCTGGTCGACGCGGTGACGATGCGCGACTACCCGGTGATCCAGGCGATCGTGCTGCTGTTCTCGCTCGAGTTCATCCTGATCAACCTGACCGTCGACGTGCTGTACGCGGTCATCAACCCGACCATCCGGTTCAAGTGAGGCGCGCATGAACGCGACTGTCCAGCCCGCGGCGCCGGCCGCATCGAACGCGATCCGCACGCCGTGGCGCGAATTCTGGCGCAAGTTCCGCAAGCAGACCGTCGCGCTCGTCGCGGGCGGTTTCGTGCTCGCGCTCGTCGTGCTGGCGTTCGTCGGCCCGCACATCGCGCCGTTCGATCCGGAAAACTATTTCGACTACGACGCGCTGAACGCGGGGCCGTCGGCCGTGCACTGGTTCGGCGTCGACTCGCTCGGCCGCGACATCTTCAGCCGGATCATCACCGGCACGCGCATCTCGCTCGCGGCCGGCTTCTTCTCGGTCGCGCTCGGCGCGCTCATCGGCACGTTCTTCGGGCTGCTCGCCGGCTACTACGAAGGCTGGTGGGACCGCATCACGATGCGCGTGGCCGACGTGCTGTTCGCGTTCCCGGGGATCCTGCTCGCGATCGGCGTGGTCGCGATCCTCGGCAACGGGATGGTCAACGTGATCTGCGCGGTCGCGATCTTCAGCATTCCGGCGTTCGCGCGGCTCGTGCGCGGCAACACGCTGATGCTCAAGCACATGACCTACGTGGAAGCCGCGCGCAGCATCGGCGCGTCCGACTGGACGATCATCATGCGGCACATCCTGCCGGGCACCGTGTCGTCCGTCGTCGTCTACTTCACGATGCGGATCGGCACGTCGATCATCACGGCCGCCAGCCTGTCGTTCCTCGGGCTCGGCGCGCAGCCGCCGACGCCGGAGTGGGGCGCGATGCTCAACGAGGCGCGCGCGGACATGGTGACCGCGCCGCACGTCGCGATCTTCCCGAGCCTGGCGATCTTCCTGACCGTGCTCGCGTTCAACCTGCTCGGCGACGGGCTGCGCGACGCACTCGATCCGAAGCTGGAGCGCCGCTGATGCGCGCAGTGCCGATGTGGGCCGCGACGCTGCCGCCCGGGCCACGCGGCACGATCGCCGACGTGCCGGGCGTGACGGTCGGCCATGCGACGCTCGATGCCGGCGACGTGCAGACGGGCGTCACCGTCGTGAAGCCGCATCCGGGTGACCTGTACCGCAGCAAGGTGCCGGCCGGCGCGGCCGTGATCAACGGCTTCGGCAAGAGCGTCGGGCTCGTGCAGGTCGATGAGCTCGGCACGCTCGATACGCCGATCGCGCTGACCAACACGTTCGGCGTCGGCGCGATCGCGCAGGCACAGATCCGCGCGGCGATCGCGAACAATCCGCAGATCGGCCGCGACTGGTCGACCGTCAATCCGCTCGTGTTCGAGTGCAACGACGGCTATCTGAACGATATCCAGGCGTTCGCGGTGACGGCCGCGCATTACGACGACGCGTGCCGCACGGCGGCGCGCGACTTCGCGCGCGGCGCGGTGGGCGCCGGGCGCGGGATGTCGTGTTTCGACCTGAAGGGA
>NZ_VWWG01000073.1:0-33441 GCF_011753085.1 Burkholderia sp. Tr-862 | reverse complement strand
CGCTGCTATATGTAAAGGGCCGGCTCGACCTGCTGCACGCACGGGGGCTCGCCGTCGTCGGCAGCCGCCACGCGACGCCGCAAGGGCTCGCCGACGCAACGCGCTTCGCGCATGCGCTTTCCGATGCGGGGCTCGCGATCGTCTCGGGCCTCGCGCTCGGCATCGACGGCGCCGCGCATCGCGGCGGGCTCGACGGCCGCGCCAGCACGATCGCGGTGATCGCGACGGGCGCCGACCTCGTCTATCCGGCGCGGCACCGCACGCTCGCGCACGAGATCGCCGCACGCGGCGCGATCCTGTCCGAATGGCCGCTCGGCACGCCCGCGCGGGCGTCGCATTTCCCGCAGCGCAATCGGCTGATCGCCGCACTCGCGCTCGGCGCGCTCGTCATCGAAGCCGCGCCGCGCTCCGGCTCGCTGATCACCGCACGGCTCGCAAACGAGCTGGGCCGCGACGTGTTCGCGATGCCTGGCTCGATCCACGCGCCGCTCGCGCAGGGCTGCCACGCGCTGATCCGCGACGGCGCGAAGCTCACCGCCACGCCGCTCGACGTGCTCGAGGAATACGGGCTGGGCGAACCGGCTGCTCACGCCATCCACGCCAAGACGCATTCGCGTTCGAGCCCCGATAACGTCGAAGCAGCCAGTACGGTGGCGCAACGCGCGGGCGAGCCTGCCGAGAAGGCCGGCTCCGCCGTTCCGGCCGCCGCGTCCGCCGGAATCGAAGGCGCGCCACCCGATACCCCAGCCGAACGATCCGTGCTGGCCGCACTGGGATACGGCCCCGTTACCTACGAATGGCTCGCCGAGCACAGCGGCCTGTCCGACGACGTGCTGCACCGCGCGCTGCTCGCGCTCGAACTGGCCGGCCGCGTCGCGAGCGTGGCCGGCGGACGCTTCGCGCGGCTTGACGCGGCGCCCACCCCGCCCCCGTGCGGCATGCTACATTCCCCTGGATAGGGGCGGCCATGCCGCCGACGTTACCCAAGGAATTCCATGCCCGCGCTGAATCTCGACACCGATGCCGATCGGATCGCCGAGCGCCTCGCCGATCCCGACACGCTGCTGGTCGCCTGCCTGTGCGCCGAGTGGTGCGGCACCTGCCGCGACTACCGGACGGCCTTCGACCAGCTCGCCGACGCCCATCCCGACGCCTGCTTCGCGTGGATCGACATCGAAACCCATGCCGACCGGCTCGACGATCTCGACGTCGAGAATTTCCCGACGATCCTGATCGAAGACGCGAACACCGCGCGCTTCTTCGGCACGGTGCTGCCGCACGCGGCGATCGTCGAACGGATGTTGTCCGACCTGAGCGCGGTACCCGGCGCGCCGCACGCACCGAAATTGCGCACTATCCTGAACGTCGAGGCGTAAATCGCACACCGGCCAGGCGGCTTCCCGCGACGTTGCGCGTGCCGTCGGGCTGGGCGCTTGCCGCCATTGCGCCCCCCCTCTATGATGAGCCGCTTTTTACACGCCGCGCCGCCGTCGCCGCGGCGTGTGCTATAAAGCCGTCGTAAAAGGGACCCACGCCGGCGAACCCGGTCTACCAACACACACCTGTCATGTCCAAAGCTCTGATCATTGCGGAAAAGCCTTCTGTCGCGAACGACATCGCGCGCGCTTTGGGCGGCTTTACCAAGCATGACGAATACTTCGAAAGCGACGAATTCGTCCTTTCCTCCGCGGTCGGCCACCTGCTGGAAATCGCCGCCCCGGAAGAGTACGAGGTCAAGCGCGGCAAATGGAGCTTCGCTCATCTGCCCGTCATCCCCCCGCATTTCGACCTCAACCCGATCGCAAAAAGCGAATCGCGCCTGAAGGTCCTTACCAAGCTGATGAAGCGCAAGGACGTCGACCGCCTGATCAACGCATGTGACGCGGGGCGCGAGGGCGAACTGATTTTCCGCCTGATCGTGCAGCATGCGAAGGCGAAGCAGCCGGTCCAACGCCTTTGGCTGCAGTCGATGACGCCGCAGGCGATTCGCGACGGTTTCGCGCACCTGCGCAGCGACACCGACATGCAGCCGCTCGCCGACGCCGCCCGCTGCCGCTCGGAAGCCGACTGGCTCGTCGGGATCAACGGCACCCGCGCGATGACCGCATTCAACAGCAAGGGCGGCGGCTTCTTCCTGACGACCGTCGGCCGCGTTCAGACGCCAACGCTGTCGATCGTCGTCGAACGTGAAGAGAAAATCCGCCGCTTCATCCCGCGCGACTACTGGGAAGTGAAGGCCGCGTTCGCATGCGCGGGCGGCTTCTACGAAGGCAAGTGGTACGACCCGAAATTCAAGCGGGACGAGTTCGATCCGGAAAGGCGCGACTCCCGCCTGTGGAGCCTGCCGGCCGCCGAAACCATCGTCGCCGCATGCCGCGACCAGATCGGCACGGTGTCCGAGGAATCGAAGCCGTCGACCCAGCTGTCGCCGCTGCTGTTCGACCTGACGAGCCTGCAGCGCGAGGCGAACAGCCGCTTCGGCTTCTCCGCGAAAAACACCCTCGGTCTCGCGCAGGCGCTGTATGAAAAGCACAAGGTGCTGACGTACCCGCGTACCGACGCGCGCGCGCTGCCGGAAGACTACATTTCGACGGTGCAGTCCACGCTCGAGATGCTCAAGGAGAGCCACAACTACCTGCCGCATGCGAAGCGGGTGCTCGACCAGGGCTGGGTGAAGCCGAACAAGCGGATCTTCGACAACTCGAAGATCAGCGACCACTTCGCCATCATCCCGACGCTGCAGGCGCCGAAGTCGCTGTCCGAGCCGGAGCAGAAGCTGTACGACATGGTCGTGAAGCGCTTCCTCGCGGTGTTCTTCCCGGCGGCCGAATTCCGTGTCACGACGCGAATCACCGAAGTCGCCGGCCATCACTTCAAGACTGAAGGCAAGGTGCTCGTCGAGCCGGGCTGGCTGCAGGTGTATGGCCGCGACGCCGAAGGCGCGGACGCGAACCTCGTGCCGGTGCAGAAGGACGAGAAGGTGAAGACAGACGAGATCGCTGCCGTGGCGCTCGTGACCAAGCCGCCCGCACGCTACTCGGAAGCGACGCTGCTGTCCGCGATGGAAGGCGCCGGCAAGCTCGTCGAGGACGACGAGCTGCGCGAGGCGATGGCCGCGAAGGGCCTCGGCACGCCGGCAACGCGCGCGGCGATCATCGAAGGCCTGCTGGGCGAAAAGTATCTCGTGCGCGAAGGCCGCGAGCTGATCCCGACCGCGAAGGCATTCCAGCTGATGACGCTGCTGCGCGGGCTCGGCGTGAAGGAACTGACCGCGCCCGAGCTCACCGGCGAATGGGAATACAAGCTGTCGCAGATGGAGCGCGGCAACCTCGGGCGCGACGCGTTCATGCAGGAAATCGCCCGCATGACGCAGCAGATCGTCAAGCGCGCGAAGGAATACGATTCCGACACGATCCCCGGCGATTACGCGACGCTCGAGACGCCGTGCCCGAACTGCGGCGGCCAGGTGAAGGAAAACTACCGCCGCTTCGCGTGCACGAAGTGCGAGTTCTCGATCTCGAAGATTCCGGGCAGCCGGCAGTTCGAGATCGCGGAAGTCGAGGAACTGCTGCAGCAGAAGACCATCGGCCCGCTGTCCGGTTTCCGCAGCAAGATGGGCCGTCCGTTCTCGGCGATCCTGAAGCTCTCGTTCGACGATGAAACGAAGAACTACAAGCTCGAGTTCGACTTCGGCCAGGACCAGGGCGGCGAGGAAGGCGAGGCGCCCGACTTCTCCGAGCAGGAACCGGTCGGCGCGTGCCCGAAATGCAACGGCCGCGTGTTCGAGCACGGGATGAGCTATGTGTGCGAGCACTCGGTCGCGAATCCGAAGACCTGCGACTTCCGCTCGGGCAAGGTGATCCTGCAGCAGGAAATCACGCGCGAGCAGATGGCCAAGCTCCTCGCCGACGGCCGCACGGATCTGATGCCGAACTTCAAGTCGTCGCGCACGGGCCGCAACTTCAAGGCGTTCCTCGTGAAGCAGCCGGACGGCAAGATCGGTTTCGAGTTCGAAAAGAAGGAGCCGAAGGCTGCTGCCGCGAAGAAGACGGCAAAATCGGCGACGAAGGATGCCGAAACCGTGACGGAAGGCGCCGACGAGAAACCGGCACCGGCCCGCAAAACCGCCGCCCGCAAGACGACGGCGCGCAAGACGGGCTCGTAACGACCCGGCCGCCGGGGGGCTCCCCCCGGTGCATTGCACGCTGGTCAAACGGCGATAAAAAAACGCGGATCGATCGCTCGATCCGCGTTTTTCTTTTGGTGCCGGCCGCGTCAATGCGCGGCCGCCGCGCCGTTACAGCGGTGACGGCACCGCGACGCGCGGGCGCGCCGAGCGCGCGAGGCGCGGCTGCAGGTTCGGGTCGGTCGATTCGGGCTGCTCGGCACGCATCTCGACGCCGATCGGCGCAGGCATCGCACTCTGTGCGGCCCACTGCTCGCCAATCACCGCATCGGTCGCGTGGCTGAAATATTCAACGAGGTGGTCGATGAACGTGCGCACCTTCGCGGGCAGATGGCGCCGGCTCGGGTATGCAATGTTGATCTCGACCTGCGGCAGCCGGAAATCCGGCAGCAACCGCACCAGCGCGCCGCGCGCGATGTCGCCGCCGATCAGGTAGCTCGGCAGGATCGCGACGCCCATCCCGAGCAACGCGAACTGGCGCAGCATCGCGGTGTTGTTCGCGACGATCACGTTGGTCGGGCGCACGCGCACCTCGCCATCGGGCCCCGTGAACACCCGCTCGTCGCCCCAGTATTCGGTCGGCAGGCTCAGCGCCGGGTGCTCGGCGAGTTGTTCCGGATGAGTCGGCACGCCATGCTTTTCCAGGTAGCTCGGCGTCGCGCACACGGTCATGCAGCCCGTGGTCAGCCGCCGCGTGACGATGCTCGCGCTGCGCATCTGGCGCGTGACGACGATGCCGACGTCGAAACCTTCCTCGACGAGATCGACCTGGCGGTCGACCAGCGTCAGATCCGGCACCACTTTCGGGAAATTTTCCGTGTACGACTGCAGCACGGGGGCAAGGTTATGCAGGCCGAACACGACCGGCGCGACGATGCGCAACGTGCCGACCGGCTCGTGATTGCGCGCGACGACCATCTGTTCGACATCCTCGAGCTCATCGAGAATCTGGCGCGCCCGCTCCAGATAGACCTGGCCCGACTCCGTCAGCGAAAGGCTGCGCGTGGTGCGGTTCAGCAACCGCGTGCCAAGCCGGCCCTCCAGATCGGCGACGTGACGCGTCGCGACTGCGTTGGAGATATCCATTGCACTCGCGGCCCGCGCAAAACTGCCGAGATCTGCAACCTTGACGAACACGCGCATCGACTGCAAATGATCCATAAACGACTCCTGCCGCTGTTACAACTTCAAAAAGTTGAAGCCTATGCGTAATTCTCCTACGACAACGGAAATGATGCAGAGTTGCTCAACAAGGCCCGGGTTGACGATAAAAATAGTCAAAAATCCTCACTCATCGCGAACGGATGATCCAATTATTCTGATCGAAGCAACAATTGGGTGAACCTCGTCGCGTAAACGTTCGAATCAGAAAGGACGTATTTGATGCGACACATCAGCGCACCCCGCCTCCCGCGCGAAAGCGGCGCCGGGTCAGGCCGCCACGATTGCGGCGGAGCGTAACAACCTGTTAAAAAGACACCACGACGGACACCGACGTAGCATCATGTCGGCCCCGGCCGGGCGGACGGGTGCGCGACGTGCGCCGCCGCCACCGCCGCCGCTTCCAACGCGCGACTCCCGCTGATCATGAAAATTGCCATCCTCGACGACTACCAGGACGCCGTCCGCAAGCTGAACTGCTTCGAGATGCTCGCCGAGCACGACGTGAAGGTCTTCAACAACACGGTGCGCGGCCTGGGGCAGCTCGCGAGCCGTCTCGCGGAAGTCGAGGCGCTCGTGCTGATTCGCGAGCGCACGCCGATTTCGTCGCAACTGCTCGCCAAGCTGCCGAACCTGCGCATGATCAGCCAGACCGGCCGGATCTCGAGCCACATCGACCTCGAAGCGTGTACCGACCGCGGCATCGCGGTGCTCGAGGGCGCGGGTTCGCCGGTCGCGCCGGCCGAACTGACCTGGGCACTCGTGATGGCCGCCCAGCGCCGCATTCCGCAATACGTCGCGAACCTGAAGCAGGGTGCGTGGCAGCAGTCGGGCCTGAAGACGTCGGCCATGCCGCCGAACTTCGGCCTGGGCCAGGTGCTGCGCGGCCAGACGCTCGGCATCTGGGGCTACGGCAAGATCGGCCGGCTGGTCGCCGGCTATGGCAAGGCGTTCGGGATGAACGTGCTGATCTGGGGCCGCGAGCATTCACTCGAGGCCGCGCGCGCCGACGGCTACACGGCCGCCGAGAGCCGCGAAGCGCTGTTCGAGCAGAGCGACGTGCTGTCGCTGCACTTGCGCATGCACGACGACACACGCGGGATCGTCAAGCAGGAAGACCTGATGCGGATGAAGCCAACGTCGCTGCTCGTCAACACGAGCCGCGCGGAGCTGCTGGAGGAAAACGCGCTCGTGAACGCGCTGTCGCACAACCGTCCGGGGATGGTCGCGATCGACGTGTTCGAAAGCGAGCCGATCCTGCAGGG
This sequence comes from Burkholderia sp. Tr-862, assembly GCF_011753085.1. Classification (NCBI taxonomy): domain Bacteria; kingdom Pseudomonadati; phylum Pseudomonadota; class Betaproteobacteria; order Burkholderiales; family Burkholderiaceae; genus Burkholderia; species Burkholderia sp. Tr-862. Next base: position 26,829 of record NZ_VWWG01000073.1, on the reverse strand, counting down.
CTACAGCCTGCTGCGGATGGAAAACGTGATCTGCACGCCGCACATCGGCTACGTCGAACGCGAAAGCTATGAGCTCTATTTCAGCGCGGCGTTCCGGAACATCCTCGCGTTCGACCAGGGCGACATGTCGAGCGTGGTCAACCCGGAAGCGCTGACGCCGCGCCGCGTGCGCTGACCGGCGCGGGCCGCGCTCGCCGCGCGGCCCCGTTTCTCCATTCCCGCCTTCAGGCGGCCACGCGGCCGCCGGTCATCGCGTCGACGCGCGTGAGGAAATGCTCGCCGTCGCGCCGCCCGAGGTCGTACGCATGCCGCATCTGCGACGGACTCGTGTAATCCCAGCTCGAAATCGGCACCTTGCGCGACGGTTGTACATAGAGCCGCCGCTGCTCGCCGTGCGCGACCGTAAACATCTGCGGGCGCGGATACAGCCGCGTGACGAGCACCAGCACGTCGCCCGGCGAGGGGTCGAGCGCGCCGACCGGCACGTTGTCGACCATGCCGCCGTCGAGCACCGGCCGGCCGCCGCGACGCAGCACTGGCGTGAACGGCGGTGTGCACGACGACTGCAGGATCAGATCGGCGAGTTCGTCGACGCTCGTGCAGGCCTGCGCACGCACGAATTCGGGCCGGAAGCCGAGCGTGCGCCCGAGCGTCGGGTGCAGCGTCTTGCGCACGTACTTTTCGATGTTGTACGCAACGAGGCCCGCGGCGACCGCGCTGCGCGCGCCGAGCCAGCGCGGCACGTGCGACACGCCGATGCGGATCTCCGGCGCGTCGGCGAGTTGCGCGAACGGCTCTCCGTAGATGTCGAGCAGCGCCTGGCGGTAGATCCGGTAATGCGGAAACACGGGCTCGCGCCCGAACAGGTTGCCCCAGTACGCGTTCTTGCGATTGTGGCGCAGCGCTTCCTCGTAATAGCGCATCACCCATGCGGCGTCGCGCGTATACAGCATGCAGGCGGTCGCCGCGCCGGCCGAGATGCCGGCGATCACGCGCGGGCGCAAGCCGAGCGCCGGCTGCGCGACATCCCAGAAGCCGGCCTGCCACCAGCAGCGATTGCCTCCTCCCGCGAAGACGATCTGGTCGAACATCGCGCCGCTCAGCTGACGAGCGCGTAGGTCGACGTCGCGTGAACGGCCATCTTGCCGTCCTCGTCGAACAGTTCGACTTCGCCGAATACCAGGTTGCGGCCCATCCGCAGCACGCGCGCGGTGACAAGCACGTCGCCCTTGCGCACCGGACGCATGAAGTTCGTGTTCAGCGAGACGGTCGTCATCGGCCGGAATTCGCCGAGCGCGACCGAGATCGCGACCACCATCGCGGTGTCGGCGGCGGCCGTGAACACCTGGCCGCAGATGATGCCGCCCGAATGACGGAATTCACCGGAAAACGGCAGGCGCATCGTCACGCTGTCGTCGCCGATCGATACGGGGACCAGACCGAGCGAGCGGACCCACGGGGCCAGCAGGCGATCCAGCAATTCGCGGACTGCGTTTTCGTCCATCTTCGAATGTCCAGAAAACGTTGCGCGACCGCCGCGCAACAGGTGTGGACGTCATCATACCGGGAGCGCGCCAACTGCGATGGCTCGCCACCGCGCCGACGGCCGCGGTCGGAGTGACGAAATATTTTCAGGAAATTTGCAGAAAGGTGTTGCAAAGACCGAAATACCCGTGCATAATCTTTCTTCTGTTGGGGGCGTTAGCTCAGTTGGTAGAGCAGCGGACTCTTAATCCGTAGGTCGAGTGTTCGAGTCACTCACGCCCCACCAGGAATTCCGAAGCCCGGTTAGCGAAAGCTAACCGGGCTTTTTCCATTTCCGGCGCCGCCCGGCTCCCCCGCGTCACGGCATGCGCATACATACATGCCCCGCTCCCGCGCTTTCCCGCTAGAATCGTCCGACAAATATCACACGACCGGCATGGTGATCGCCGTATCGCCACCGGCACTGAGAGAGCATGGGACGTCGAACATGGAATCATGTGAGCGAGACGCGACCATTCAGAGGGCATGGTCACGCCGATATCGGTGCGCACGTCGAGTCGCGCCCTCCACCCGATCGCATCCGGACGCATCGCACGACGCACGCAGCGGATCCGGTCATGCTGCGTAAGGACGCACTCGTCGCGTTCGCGCTCGGTATTGCGCTGCTCGTGGTCGCGGCCGCGCTCGCCGTCATCGCGGGCGGCGCGGCCGGCCATCTGGTCCGCGCGCCGGGCACGGTCGTGCGCATCGTGCAGGACAGCGACGCGATGCGTGCATACCGCCCGATCGTCGCCTATCTCGCGAACGACGGGCGGCGCCGCGAAGTCGCCGGCAATACCGCATCGATGGTCCCGGCTTACGACATCGGCGAAAGCGTCGACGTCCTGGTCGACCCGGACCATCCGAACCGTCCCGCGCTGATCGACGATTTCGAGCAACGCTGGTTTCCCGTCGCGGTACCCACCCTGCTCGCGCTCGCGTCGCTTGCGATCGGCAGCCTGCTGTACGTGAACGAGCGCCGCAACCGGCAAGCCGACGCGCTTTCCGCACCGGCCGACCGCAAGACGATCCGGCGCCGCTGGAACTTCGCGATCGTGCTGATCCCGATCGCGATCGGCACCGGTTTCCTGGTCGGCGCCGGCGCTGTCGGGTTGCGCCAGTGGCAGATCGACCGCCATTACGCGCGCTCGATCGGCCATGTCGTCGAGATCGCCGAAGCGGCCCACTCGCCCCCCGCCCGCACGTCGCTCTACTCGGTGAGCGTCGCGTTCACGACCGACAGCGGCCGTCAGGTCACGTTCGCGCAAGGCTCGGCGTCATCTAATCCCGGGCTGTACGAAGGCGAGATCGTCAACGTGCTGTACGACCCCGTCACGCCCGAGCGCGCGGTCGTCGACCGGTTCTGGGACCGGTGGGCGCTCACGGCGATCCTGTTCGCGATCGGCACGCCATTCCTGGCAGCAGGGTTGTTCGTTGCCGGCACCCTGTGGCCCGAGCATCGGCCGCACGAAATCGCTGAATGACGAACGACGAACCGGGCCGGCGACACCGCGGCCCCTATCTCACCGCTCCCTGAACGCCTCCACCTTCGCGCGGTTCCCGCACGTACGCATGTCGCACCAGCGTCGCCCGACGCCGCGGCCGCGATCGACGAAGAACCACGTACAGCGGCCGCACTGCCGCACACGCGCGAAGTCGTCACCGCGCAGCAGATGCTCGAACCCAAGCGCGGCCGCGTCGATCCAGCGCGACGCGGCGCGCGCATCGGGGCGCCACGCGAAGCGGCCATCGACGGCGTCGAACGTGCTGCGCCCAATCGCCTCGCGAATCGCCACGGCGAGCCGGTCCGCCGCTCGCGCGCCGGCGCTGCCGCCGTCGCCGGCCGTCAGGTGCGCGAGCGCCGCATACGCATCCTCGCGAAAGCCGTGCAGCGCAGCCAGTTCGTCGGCGCCGTCCTGCCGGGGATGACGCAGGAACCGCGTCAGATCGGCCGCCGCCAGCAACCCGGACTTCCCGGCCCACGCGCGGACGGCCGGCCAGTCGACGAGCTTGTCCTCGTCGCGCGTCTTGCCCGTGTCGGCCACCGTGTTCAGGAAGTCGAGCGCCGGATGGCCGCCGACGAAATCAGCCGCGCGCCATGCGTGCGCCTGTCGCGCAGGCTCGTATCGAGTAACCATTTATTTGCACCTATCGGTTTCATATCCGGACGAACCGGCGTAACCTGTTAACAACCAATACAGGTTAGCACGGAGGTACCGATGCTCGATCTCGCCAATCGCTTCATTTTCGAAGGTCACCGGATCGCCTGGGGCTCGCTCGGCGAAGGGCCGCCGCTCGTGCTCGTGCACGGCACGCCGTTTTCATCGCAGGTATGGCGCCGGATCGCGCCATGGCTCGCGCGGCGCCATCGCGTGTTCTTCTACGACCTGCTCGGCTACGGCCAGTCGGACATGCCCGACGCGGACGTGTCGCTCGGCCGGCAGAACGTGCTGTTCGGCGCGCTGCTCGACGAATGGAAGATTTCGCGCCCGCGCGTGCTTGCGCACGACTACGGCGGCGCGACGGTGCTGCGCGCGCATTTCCTCGACGGCATCGCGTATTCGGACCTGACGCTCGTGAACCCGGTCGCGATCGCGCCGCAGGGCTCGCCGTTCGTGCGGCATGTCGCGCAGCACGAAGCCGCGTTCACCGGGTTGCCGGCCTATGCGCATCACGCGCTCGTGTCGGCCTATATCGGCAATGCGGTCGCGCAGCCGTTGAGCGACGACGTGCTGTCGATCTACCGCGCGCCATGGCTCACGCCCGCCGGCCAGGCCGCGTTCTATCGGCAAATCGCGCAGATGCGCCAGCGCTACATCGAGGAAGCGGAGGCCCGCTACGCGCCGCCGGACTTTCCGGTGCGCATCGTATGGGGCGAGGACGACGGTTGGATTCCGCTCGAACAGGGGCAGGCGCTTGCCGATCGCATCGCGAACGGTCAGCTGACCCGGGTCCCGCACGCGGGCCATCTGGTTCAGGAAGATGCGCCGGAAGCGATCGTCGCCGCCGTGCTCGACGGGTACGCGCCGGGCTGAGCATCACCGCATCGCGTGTCGCGTCAGAACACCGGCGCGCCTTGCGCGAGCGTCGCGACGAACTTCGCGGTGCGCGGGTCGCGCGGCCGGCCGAACACGTCGCGCGATGAGCCGGCTTCGACGATGCGGCCGTCGGCGAGGAACACCGCATCGTGCGCGATCGACGCGGCCAGGCGCAGGTCGTGCGTGGCCATCAGCATCGTCGTGCCTTCGCGCGCGAGCTGGCGCAGCACCTCGACCACTTCGACGGACAGCTCCGGATCGAGTGCCGACGTCGGCTCGTCGCACAGCAGCACTTGGGGAGACGGCGCGAGCGCCCGCGCGATCGCCACGCGCTGCTGCTGTCCGCCCGACAGCGTGGCCGGCCATGCGTCGGCCTTGTCCGCGATGCCGACCTTGTCGAGCAGCGCAAGCGCCCGCTGGCGCGCCCGCTCGCGCGGCCAACGCTGCACGGTCACGAGCCCCTCCATCACGTTCTGCACGACGCTCAGGTGCGGAAACAACTGGAAGTTCTGGAACACCATACCGGTCTGCTTGCGCACCGCGAACACTGCGTCGCGCGACGGCCGACGCGCCGGCACGAAGTCGATGCGCGCATCGCCGACTGCAAGCGTACCCGCCTCCGGCACCTCGAGCAGGTTCACGCAGCGCAGCAGCGTGCTCTTGCCGCTGCCGGACGGGCCAATCAATGCGGTCACGCTACCCGGCTGCAACGCGAGGTCGATCCCGCTCAGCACGCGATGCGAGCCGAACGACTTGTCGATGCGTTCGAGTCGGATCATCGCAACTCCGCCTGGAACAGCGCGTGGCGGCCGAAGCGAAGCTCCAGCCGGCGTTGCAGCGACGACAGCACCGAGCTGAACAGCAGATAGATCAGCGCGGCTTCGGTATAGAGGATCAGCGGCTCGTAGGTCACGGCCGCGATGCGTTGCGCGGCCTGGAAGATCTCGGGCACGGTCAACACGGCCGCGAGCGACGTGTCCTTCACGAGCGAAATGAATGAATTCGACAGCGCGGGCAGCGCGACGCGCGCGGCCTGCGGCAGGATCGCGCGGCGCAGCGCCTGCGCGCGCGTCATCGCCATCGAGTACGCGGCTTCCCACTGCCCCTTCGGGATCGACTCGATCACGCCGCGAATCACTTCCGCGTTGTACGCGCCGACGTTCAGCGAGAAGCCGATCACGGCGGCCGTCAGCGGATCGAGCACGATGCCGACGTTCGGCAATCCGTAGAAGATCACGAACAACTGCACGAGCAGCGGCGAGCCGCGGAACAGCCAGATATAGAACCGCACGACGGCCTGCGCCCAGCGCGGCCCGAACAGCCGCACGAGCGCCGCGCCGAACGCGAGCAACAGGCCGATCGCGAACGACGCGAGCGTGAGCGGGACCGTAAACACGAGCCCTGCGACCAGCAGGGGGCGCAACGATTCCACCATCAGGTGCAGCCAGGCCGGCATCGTTCAGCCTCGCGTCACGGCTGCGACACGTCGCGGCCGAAGTACTTCTGCGAGATCTTCGCGTAGGTGCCGTCCGCCTTGATGTCCGCCAGCGCCTTGTCGATCGCCGCCATCAGCGCGGGGCTGCCCTTGCGCAGCAGCACGCCCGACGCGTCGCCCGCGCCGCTCGTGTCGGTCGCCGCGATCTTCAGTTTCGCGTCGGGTTTGTGCTTGCGGAAATCGAGGTACGACAGCGAATCGTTGATCGTTGCATCGACGCGGCCGGACGTCAGCAGGTCGATCGATTCGTTGAAGCCCTGCACCGGCACCACGTCCGCGCCGTGCGCGGCCGCGAGCTTGCCGAAATTGCTGGTCAGCGTGTTCGCGGATTTCTTGCCCTTCAGGTCGTCGAACGAGCGGATCGTCGTGTTGTCCGCGCGCACGATCAGCACCGCGTGCGACGTGATGTACGGCGTCGAGAAATCGTATTTCGCCTTGCGCGCGTCGGTGATCGACACTTCGTTGACGACCGCGTCGTAGCGGTTCACGTCGAGGCCCGCGATCAGCCCGTCCCACTTGCCTTCGACGAACTGCAGCTTCACGCCGAGACGATGCGCGATCGCGGTCGCGATGTCGACGTCGAAGCCTGTCAGCTTGCCGGTCTCGTCGTGATACGTGAACGGCGCGTAGGTGCCTTCGGTGCCGACGCGGAACACGCCGGACGACTTGATCTGCGACAGGTCGTCGGCAGCCAGCGCGCTGGTGGCCGCGACGGCCTGCAGCAGCGCGACGACCAGGATGGAGCGGAGGAATTTCATGGTGCGGACCCCGAATGATTGGAGAGAATCATCCCGCCGGCGCGCCTGCGCCGCTCGAGAGGTCCGCGAATTCTACCGATGCGTCGAGGCCCGGCAAAAACGCAAATCGGCTAACGATATGAGCGCGACGAATAACGCGCCGACCAGCCCCCTTATCCCTCAGATGAAATCCGTCGCGATGCAGCCCGGCAATGGTCCGACGATTCGTTACCGGCGGTTACAGAAGCGACACCGCGGTATCACCCGCTCGGCATGCGCTACGTACCATGAAGGCAGGTAATCCTGTTGCTCGCGGGCCTTGCCCCCGCGAACGGAGTGAACGGCAAATGAAACGCATCCTGTTCTCCAGTGCCGTCGGCCTCGCGGCCGCCTGCCTGTCGGCAAGCGCATTCGCGCACGCCGACGTCGGTGTGTACTTCGGCGTGCCGGGGCCGGTAATCGAGGCGCCGCCGCCTGTCTACTACACGCCGCCGCCGGTCGTGTACGAGCCGGCACCCGCCTATTACGGCCCGTACTACGGCGAATATCGCTACCGCCGCTACCGGCATGACAACGGCTGGCATCGCGGCTGGCGACATCACCGCGACGACGACTGACCGTCGCCTGGCGGCCATCTCGGCCGCCTCCCGCCCAGGTAAATTCCGCGCGCCGGCCTTCGAGCCGGCGTGCGCCTTACACGTCGCTTACCACGGCAGCGAATACGTCTTCGTATTCGTGAAGCTCTTCATTGCTTCCTGCACGCCCTCCTTGTACCCGAGCCCCGAATCCTTCACGCCGCCGAACGGCGTCAGTTCGAGCCGGTAGCCCGGCACCTCGCGCACGTTCACGCTGCCGACCTCGAGCTCCGTGATGAAGCGCGTGATGCTGTCGAAGCGGTTCGTGCAGACCGATGACGACAACGCATAGTCGGTGCTGTTCGACATCCGGATCGCCTCGTCGATGTCGCGAAAGCGCATGATCGGCGACACGGGGCCGAACGTCTCGTACTTCACGAGCGGCATGTCGGGCGTCACGCGATCGATGACGGTCGGCGAGTACAGCGCACCGTCGCGCACGTTGCCGACCAGCAGGCGCGCCCCGCGCGCAATCGCGTCGTTCACCTGCTGCTCGCAGAACTTCGCGGCCGCTTCGTCGATCACCGTGCCCATGTCGACCGATGGATCGGCCGGGTTCCCGTACGCCCACGCACGGGTTTTCTCGACGACCAGCTCGGTGAAGCGATCGGCCACCGCCTCGTGCACGAGCATCCGCTTGATCGCGGTGCAGCGCTGCCCCGAGTTCTTGTACGAGCCCGACACCGCGAGCGTGCTCGCCTCGTCGAGATCGGCATCCTCCATCACGATGATCGGATCGTTGCCGCCGAGCTCGAGCACCGCGCGCCGGTAGCCCATCCGCGACGCGATCGACTTGCCGATCGACACGCCGCCGGTAAACGTGATCAGGTCGATCGCCGGGTTCGTGATCAGCTCGTCCGCGATTTCCTTCGGGTCGCCGGTCAGCACCTGCAGCATCTGCGGCGGCAGGCCGGCTTCATACAGGATGTCCGCGAACAGGTAGCACGATAGCGGCACCTTCTCCGACGGCTTCACGACGATCCGGTTGTTGGTCGCGACCGACGGCACGACCTTGTGCGCGACCTGGTTCATCGGATGGTTGAACGGCGTGATCGCGGAAATCACGCCGAGCAGCGGCTCGCGCTGCGTGTACACGCGGCGCTTCTTGCCGTGCGGCGTCAGATCGCACGAGAAGATCTGCCCGTCGTCCTTCAGCACTTCGCCCGCGCCGAACGTGAGCACGTCGGCGACGCGCCCGGCTTCATACGTTGAATCCTTCAGACACAACCCGGCCTCGGCCGTGATCAGCGCCGCGATCTCGGCGGTGCGCGAGCGCACGATGTCGGCCGCGCGGCGCAGGATCGCCGCGCGCTCGTGGCGCGTGAGCGACGGCCGGTATGCACGCGCGACCGCAAACGCGCGCCGCACGTCGTCGAGCGTCGCCTTCGGCACGGTGCCGACGAGCGCGCCGTCGTACGGGTTGCGCACCTCGATCACCGCGTCGCGATGGATCCTTTCACCATCGATTCGCAGTGCTTCACGATGAAGCGCGCGGACCTCCGTCGATGCTGCAATGGCGTTCATGAGTATCTCCCTGGCGGATGCGGCCGCGTCACTGCAGATGGTTGAGCGCGATGTCGATGATGTCGAAGTTGCGCAGCCGCGCGCGGCCCGTGACGGCGGTCGCGACCGGCTTGCTGAAGATCAGCGGCACGATCTGCTCCGAGATCCCGCCGTGCGAGCGCAGCGGCACGTCGAGCCCCGACAGGTCGTGCTTGATGCGGCGCGTGCCGAGCACGACGTCCTGCTTCGAGATCACGATCAGGTCGCCCATCCGGTCGGGCGGCAGCTCGAAGCGCGCGCAGCCTTCGGCGCCCGTCAGCACGACCTCGATCCCGTCCACCGCGGCGAGCCGCGCACGCAGCGCGTCGACCTGGGCGGAATCCGGCACGTAGACGGTCGCGAACGAGCCGAGCGCACCGTGATGCACGACGTACGGGTCGGTGATCGGCAGGATCACGCGCGCCGCGTCGTGGCCGAGCCACGCGTCGAACAGCTCCTGCAGGTAGATCACGTTCGGCTCGCCGGTCTCGCCGTCGTGCTTCGCGTTCATCCCGTGGTCGGCCGTGATCGCGACGATCGCGCCGAGCTCGTCGAGCCGCTTCAGATACGTGTCCATCATCTGGTAGAACGCGTTCGCGCCGTCGGTGCCGGGCGCGCACTTGTGCTGCACGTAGTCGGTCGTCGACAGGTACATCAGGTCGATCGGTCGCGTCTCGAGCAGGCGCACGCCGGCCGCGAACACGAATTCCGACAGGTCGGCGCTGTACACGCTCGGCACCGGCTTGCCGACCAGCTCGAGCACGTTGTCGATGCCGTTTTCCGGGAGGCTCGCCTCGTCGGCCTTCTCCGACGAGAAGCAGATGCCCTTGAGCCCCTTGCCGAGCAGGCGGCGCAGCTTGTCCTTCGCGGTGACGACCGCGACGCGCGCGCCCCGCTCGGCGAAGGTGGCGAGCACGGTGGGCGCGACGAGGTACTTCGGATCGTTCATCAGCACCTCGGCGCCGGTGTCGCGATCGTAGAAGTAGTTGCCGCTTATCCCGTGGATCGCCGGCGGCACGCCGGTAACAATCGACAGGTTGTTCGGGTTCGTGAAGCTCGGCACCACGCACTCGCCCTTGAGCGCCGTGCCCGGCTTCAGCAGCGTGCGCAGGAACGGCGCGACGCCGGCCTCGGCCGCCATCTCGAGATATTCATAGGCGCAGCCATCGACGCAGACCACCACCACGGGGCGGCTCATCCAGTTGTAGCGACGGCCGTTCACTTCCACGGATACAGGCGTTTCAGTCATGACGTTCATTCCTTTCGGTTCGAAGAGGGGTTGAGTCGTCGGCGCCCGCGCCGCGCCGATGGGGGTGTTTTCCATGCTTGACATTAAAATTGATGATTTGTAGATTGTCAACAACATGCAGAGAACAGAAAGCAAAATACGAAAGCACGAGGAAGCACGAAGAGGGCTGGTCTCCACTCATCCGCCGCGTGCCGCGGCGCCACAGTCAAGGGGTCTGAAGATGAACGAAGTGCCGGTACACAAGCGTTTGAATGGATGGGCGACGGGCGCGGCCCGCGTCGCGCTGGCCGCCGCGGTGGCGCTCGGGGCCGCGCAGGCGGCGCACGCGAAGACGTCGCTGCTCGTCTATACCGCGCTGGAAGACGAGGCGATGAAGCCCTACAAGGACGCGTTCGAGAAGGCGAACCCGGACATCGAGATCCGCTGGGTGCGCGACTCGACCGGCTCGGTCACCGCGAAGCTGCTCGCGGAGAAGAACAACCCGCGCGCGGACGTCGTGCTCGGCCTCGCCGCCTCGAGCCTGACGCTGCTCGACCTGCAGGGAATGCTGATGCCGTATTCGCCGAAGGGCTTCGACCAGCTCACGCGCAAGTACAGCGACGCGAACACGCCGCCGCACTGGGTCGGCATGGACGTGTGGGGCGCGACGATCTGCTACAACCGCGTCGCCGCGCAGGCGAAGAACATCCCGAAACCGACGTCGTGGGAAGACCTGACGAAGCCGGTCTACAAGGGCGCAATCGTGATGCCGAGCCCGGTGTCGTCGGGCACCGGCTACCTCGACGTGACCGCGTGGCTGCAGACCTTCGGCGACGACAAGGGGTGGAAGTTCATGGACGCGCTCGACAAGAACGTCGCGCAGTACGTGCACTCGGGCTCGAAGCCATGCACGCTCGCCGGCACCGGCGAATTCCCGATCGGCATCTCGTTCGAGTTCCGCGGCCACGAACTGCAGGCGCAGGGCGCGCCGATCGACCTCGTGTTCCCGAAGGAAGGGCTCGGCTGGGACATGGAAGGCACGGCGATCATGAAGACGACCCGGCAGCCGGACGCCGCGAAGAAGCTCGCGGACTTCATGGCGAGCAAGGACGCGAACCAGATCACCGCACGCTGGTGGGCGATCGTCGCGTACCCGGGCGTCGCGCGCAAGCTGGCCGGCATCCCCGACAACTATGCGGACCTGCTCGTGAAGAACGACTTCGTGTGGTCCGCGAAGAACCGCCAGTCGATCCTCGAGACCTGGCAGAAGCGCTACGGGGCGAAAGCACAGCAATGACGCAGCAGTAACGCCGCAACCGGCAGCGGGGCTGCGCGACGCGCCGCCCCGCCTCCCTTCCCATCGTCGTATCCGGCCCGCGTGCGGGCCGCCCGCAGCGTGGAGGCGTGCATGGCACCCTATCTGAGCGTAGAACGCATCGAAAAGCGGTACAACGACACACAGGTCCTCACCGACATCAACCTGAGCGTGATGAAGGGCGAGATGATCTGCTTCCTCGGGCCGTCCGGCTGCGGGAAAACCACGCTGCTGCGGATCATCGCGGGGCTCGAGGCGCAAAGCGCCGGCCACATCACGCAGGACGGCCGCGACATCTCGCGGCTGCCGCCGCAATTGCGCGACTACGGCATCGTGTTCCAGTCGTACGCGCTGTTCCCGAACCTCACCGTCTACGACAACGTCGCGTACGGGCTCGTGAACCGCCGGATGAAGCGCGACGAGATCCACGCGCGCGTGCATACGCTGCTCGCGCTGGTCGGCCTGCCCGACAGCCACCGCAAGCATCCAGGTCAATTGTCCGGCGGTCAGCAGCAGCGCATCGCGCTGGCCCGCGCACTCGCGACGTCGCCCGGCCTGCTGCTGCTCGACGAGCCGCTGTCCGCGCTCGATGCACGCGTGCGCGTGCGGCTGCGCCAGGAAATCCGCGCGCTGCAGCAGCGGCTCGGCGTGACGACGATCATGGTCACGCACGACCAGGAAGAAGCCTTGTCGATGGCCGACCGGATCGTCGTGATGAACCACGGCGTGATCGAACAGATCGGCACGCCGCTCGAAATCTACCGGCAGCCCGCGTCGCCGTTCGTGGCCGACTTCATCGGCCGCGTCAACACGATTCCCGCCGAAGTCGCCCAGGACGGCACGCTGCGCGCGGGCGGCGTCGGCTTCGACTGCCGCCACGGCACCACCCGGCCGGCCCAGGGCGCGGCCGTGTCGGTCTACGTGCGACCCGAGGACCTGCGCATCCGCATTCCGGGCGAAGCAGCCGACAACGTGCTGGCCGGCCGCGTCGAGAAGCTCGAGTTCCTCGGCGCGTTCTGCCGCGTGAGCTTCCGGATCGACGGGCTCGACGGTCAGGAGATCGTCGCCGACCTGTCGTATCACGACGTCGACCGCACCGGCGTGCAGGCCGGCGCGCGCATCGACCTCGCGCTCGATCGCGAGCATGTCCGCGTGTTCCCGAGCGCGAAGGAGCGACTGCAATGAGCACCGTCCTCACCGAACGCCGCCGCGGCGCGGCCGCCCCCGCCGACGTGCGGCAGATCACGCACTGGCACGACCGCCTCGCGCAGTTCGCGCTCGTCGCGATGGCCGCGCTGATGTCGCTGTTCCTGCTGCTGCCGCTCGCGCTCGTCGTGCAGAAATGCTTCGTCGATGCGGACGGCCATTTCGTCGGCGCGCACAACTTCGTCGACTATCTCGAGGACACCGGCGTGCTGCGCTCGATGCTCCATTCGCTGACGGTCGGCGCGCTCGTCACGTCGATCGTGGTGCCGATGGCGTTCACGTTCGCGTATGCGCTGACGCGCTCGTGCATGCCGCTGAAGAACGCCGCGCGCACGATCGCCTTGTTGCCGCTGCTCGCGCCGACGCTGCTGTCCGCCGTGTCGTTCATCTACTGGTTCGGCAACGCGGGGCTGCTCAAGCCGCTGCTGCACGGCCATTCGATCTACGGGCTGCCGGGGATCGTCGCGAGCATGGTGTACGCCTCGTTCCCGCACGTGCTGATGATCCTCGTCACCGCGCTGTCGCTCGCGGACGGCCGGCTCTACGAGGCCGCCGACGCGATGGGCACGAGCCGCACGCGCAAGTTCTTCACGATCACGCTGCCCGGCGCGAAGTACGGGCTGATCAGCGCGACGATGGTGGCGTTCACGATGTGCATCAACGACTTCGGCGTGCCGGTGGTGATCGGCGGCTCGTACAACGTGCTGTCGACCGACATCTACAAGCTGATCATCGGGCTGCAGGACTTCAACCGCAGCGCGGTCGTGAGCCTGATGCTGCTGTGCCCGGCCCTCGTCGCGTTCGGCGTCGACTTCTTCATCCGCCGTCGCCAGCAGTCGCAGCTCGGCGCGCGCTCGACGCCGTACCAGCCGAAACCGTCGCGCGGTTTCGACGCCGCGATGCTCGCGTACTGCGCGCTCGTGTGCGCGTTCTTCATCTCGGTGGTCGGCATCTCGGTGTTCGCGTCGTTCGTGAAGTTCTGGCCGTACCAGATGAGCCTCGGGCTGCAGCACTACAAGATGGGACTGATCGGCGCCGGCATCTTCGACGCCTACAAGAACAGCCTGCGGATGGCCGCGACCGTCGCGCTCGGCGGCACGATCGTCGTGTTCGGCGGCGCCTACCTGATCGAGAAGACCCGCGGCGCGCGCTGGCTGCGCGGCTTCATCGCACTGTGCGCGATCCTGCCGATGGGCGTGCCGGGCCTCGTGCTCGGCATCAGCTACATCTTCCTGTTCAACGCGCCCGGCAATCCGCTGAACGGGCTGTACGGGTCACTGTGGCTGCTCGCGATCGTGACCGTGGTCCACTACTACGCGTCGAGCCACCTCACCGCCGTCACCGCGCTGCGGCAGATCGACAGCGAGTTCGAGGCCGTGTCGGCGTCGCTGAAGGTGCCGTTCTACAAGACCTTCATGCGCGTCACCGTGCCCGTGTGCCTGCCCGCGATCCTGCTGATCGCGCGCTACCTGTTCGTCAACGGGATGACGACGGTCTCCGCCGTCGCGTTCCTGTACTCACCGGACACGCAGCCCGCCTCCGTCGCGATCCTGAACCTCGACGACGCCGGCCAGATGGGCCCGGCCGCCGCGATGGCGACGCTCGTGCTCGCGACCTCGTCGTTCGCCTGCGTGCTGTTCGCCTGCATTTCGCACCGCCTGTTGCGCCGCACGCAAGCGTGGCGCACCCCGCATCACCGTTGATCCCTTAGCCGCATTCACGTGACGTCCCGACTTCACCCAGGAGACACCATGACGCTCGCCCCCCAGCCGATCCTGCTCACCCCCGGCCCGCTGACCACCTCCGACCGCACGCGCGACGCGATGCTGCGCGACTGGGGTTCGTGGGACAGCGACTTCAACGCGATCACCGCGCGGCTGCGCGAACGCCTGCTGCAGATCGTGCACGCCGAAGGCACGCACGAATGCGTGCCGCTGCAGGGCAGCGGCACCTTCTCGGTCGAGGCGGCGATCGGCACGCTCGTGCCGCGCGACGGCCACGTGCTCGTGCCGAACAACGGCGCGTACTGCGCGCGGCTCGCGAAGATCTGCCGCGTGCTCGGCCGCGCGCTCACGACGATCGACTACAGCGAGGACCGTCGCGTCGATCCGGCCGACGTCGAACGGGCACTCATCAGCGATCCGGCCATCACGCACGTCGCGCTCGTGCACTGCGAAACGGGCGCCGGCGTGCTGAACCCGCTGCACGACATCGCGCAGGTCGTCGCGAAGCATGGCCGCGGGCTGATCGTCGACGCGATGAGCTCGTTCGGCGCGATTGACATCGACGCGCGCACGACGCCATTCGACGCGGTGATCGCGGCGTCCGGCAAGTGTCTCGAAGGCGTGCCGGGGCTCGGCTTCGTGATCGCGAAGCGCACCGCGCTCGAACGCTGCGAAGGCAACAGCCACTCGCTCGCGATGGATCTGTACGACCAGTGGGTGTACATGCAGCGCACGACGCAATGGCGCTTCACGCCGCCGACGCACGTGGTCGCGGCGCTCGACGCGGCCGTCGCGCAATACGTCGACGAAGGCGGGCTCGCCGCGCGCGGCGGCCGCTACCAGCGCAACTATCGCGCGCTGATCGACGGCATGCTCGCGCTCGGCTTCCGGCCGTTCCTCGATCCGGCGATCCAGGCGCCGATCATCGTCACGTTCCACGCGCCGGACGATCCGAACTACGACTTCAAGCGGTTTTATCAGGAGGTCAAAAAGCGCGGCTACATTCTGTATCCGGGCAAGCTGACCGAAGTCGACACGTTCCGCGTCGGCTGCATCGGCCACTTCGGCGAAGCCGGCATTCCGGGCGCGGTCGCCGCGATCGCCGACACGCTGAAGGCGATGGGCGTGCGCCGCGTGTCCGCCGAAGCGTCGGCCTGACGCGACGCACCCGGCCGCATCGCGGCGCGTGGCGCACCGCCGCGCGCCGCCGTGCGGCGGTTTCGCTTTCGTTTTCCCGCCGTGCGCGGCACGGCAACCCGACTCTTACCGGCACGACACCCGATGCGACCCTTCTGGATCGAACAAGCACTGTTCAACGACGGCGACCTCGCCCCCGCGCTGCAGGGCGCGACGCAGGCCGACGTCTGTATCGTCGGCGGCGGCTTCACCGGGCTCTGGACCGCGATCCAGGCGAAGCAGCAGAACCCGGCGCTCGACATCGCGATACTGGAGGCCGACCTGTGCGGCGCCGGCGCGAGCGGACGCAACGGCGGGTGCCTGCTCACGTGGTCCGCGAAATTCCTGACGCTGCGCCGGCTGTTCGGCGAAGCGGAAGCGATCCGGCTCGTGAAGGCGTCGGAGGCGGCCGTCCAGCACATCGCCGACTTCTGCCGCGCGCATCGCATCGATGCCGAGCTGCGGCTCGACGGCACGCTGTACACGGCGACGTCGCGCGCACAGATCGGCACGCTCGCGCCGGTGCTCGACGCGCTCGCCGCGCGCGGCATCCACAGCTACGAACCGTTGCCGGCCGCCGAAGTCGCGCGCCGCTCGGGCTCCGCCCGCAATCTCGACGGCGTGTACTCGCCGATCGCCGCGACCGTGCATCCGGGCAAGCTCGTGCGCGGGCTGCGCCGCGTCGCGCTCGACATGGGGATCCGGATCCACGAGCGCACGCCGCTCGTCGACTTCACGCCGGGGCAGCCAGCCGTCGTGCACACACCGTCGGGCATCGTGCGGGCGGGCAAGCTGGTCTTTGCGATCAACGCGTGGATGGCGAGCCGCTTCCCGCAGTTCGAACGCACGATCGCAGTCGTGTCGAGCGACATGGTCATCACCGAGAAATGCCCGGAACTGCTCGAGAAGACCGGGCTCGTGGACGGCGTGTCGGTGCTCGATTCGCGGATCTTCGTGTACTACTACCGCACGACGGCCGACGGTCGGCTGATGCTCGGCAAGGGCGGCAATACGTTCTCCTGGCGCAGCCGCATCGCGCCGGTGTTCGACCGGCGCTCGCCGTACGAGGCGCAGCTCACGCGGAGCCTGCGCGACTTCTTCCCGTCGCTCGCGGGCGTGCCAGTGACTGCGAGCTGGAACGGCCCGTCGGACCGCTCGGTGACGGGCTTCCCGTTCTTCGGCCGCCTCGACGACGCGCCGAACGTGTTCTACGGCTTCGGCTATTCGGGCAACGGCGTCGGGCCGACCTACATGGGCGGGCAGATCCTGTCGTCGCTGGTGCTCGGCCTCGACAACGCGTGGACGCGCAGCCCGATCGCGCGCGGCCCGCTCGGCCATTTCCCGCCGGAGCCGATCCGCTATGTCGGTGCGCACGTGGTGCGCAATGCAATCCGCCGCAAGGAGCGTGCGGAAGACGAGAGCCGGCGGCCTGCGATCGTCGACACGTGGCTCGCGAAATTCGCGAGCGCGGCGGGGAAGGCGGACAAGGCGTGACGAAGCGTCGGCGTCACGCCGCGCCGATGCGATGACGCGACGCGCAAGAAAAAAGGGACGCTGCGAAGCGTCCCTTTGCTTTGGGTGCGGCGGCCTGTACAGCCGCGTTACACGCGCTCGGCTTTCTCGCGCGCCGCCTTGCCCGTCGCGGGCAGCCCCTGCTCGTGCGTGCGGCGCATCCGCGCGAGGCCGTGCGCGACGTGCTCGCGCACGAGCGCGACCGCCTTCTCCTCGTCGCCGCTCGCGAGCGCCTGCACGATCTTGTCGTGCTCGGCCGCGGACACCGCGATGGCATCCTCTTCCGCCTCGATCGCGGCCTGGCGCAGAAGCCCGAGCTGGCGCACGAGCCGGCGATAGGTATCGGTGAGGTGCGTATTGCCGACGCCGACCACCATCGCGTCGTGGAACTGCACGTTCAGCTCGGTGTAGCGCGTGACGTCGTGCGTCTTCGCGGCGTCCTTCATCGACTGGATGATGCCCTTCAGCACCTTCAGCGTGTCGGGCGAAATGCGCTTCGCGAGCGCACGCGCGACCGACTCGTCGAGCATCGCACGCACTTCGTAGATTTCCTCGGCCTCGCGCAGCGGCACGACCCGCACCGTCACGCCGCGGTTCTTCTCGTTGCGCAGCAGCCCGGCCTGCTCGAGCGCGCGGAACGCTTCGCGCACTGGGCCGCGTGACACGTTCAGCTTGGTCGCGATATCGACTTCGTTGAGCTTCTCGCCCGGGGCGTATTCGCCGGACACGATCGCGCGCTCAAGCATGTCCTGCACGATCATCGCGAGCGACTGGCTTTGCAGGAGTTCGATGGCGTTGAGTGCGTTCGGGGCGATCATGATCGGGCAGGCAGCGAAGCTGCGGGTGAGAACGAAGGCGCCATATCGGCGAATGATCCCTGTATACCCTCGGCCCGAGATATTGTCAACAGTTTTCAGTTTCCAAAAACCAATCGCGCGGCCGGCATGAATACGCCGGACCGCGCGATGTTAGCCCGCCGTCAGACCGTCTGCTTCACCGGCCCCGGGTCGCTCTGGCTCGGCCGGCCCGTCTCGACGTGGCCCGCGAAGCGGCGCACGACCTTGTCGTCGCCGCCGCGCAGCGTCGTCGCGGTGATCGTCAGATCGTACCAACCATGGCTCGACGACAGCTCGAAGTGATCCTCGATGCGCGCGCCCGGCTCCAGCGTGTAGGTGCGCGCATGCGCATGGCTGTACGCGTTGTCGACGACCACACGGCACGCCGCGCGGCCGCTGTTGCGCAACTGCAGGTACACGTGGCGATTGCGCACGTCGTAGCCGATCTTCGCTTCCGGGTTCGCGTGGCTGCCGTCCGCGGCCAGCCGCGTGTTGCCCTGGAACTCGCACAGATAGCCGTTCGGGCCATAGGCGGCGAGATGGTAGTCGCCGCGCGCGGCCGACGTGCTCCAGGTATCGGCGAAGCGGTCGTGCGAGGACACCGCGTAGCGGCGCGGCGGCGTCGCCGGATTGCGGCGGTCGTACACGTAGAACGCGGCGCCTGCGTCACCCGAGTTCGCGAAATCGAGCGACACGCTGTCGTCGCGGCCGTTCACGCGGGCATGCACGAACAGCTCGTACGGCAGCGCGCGCGCCGGACGCGTGCCGGGCTCCTGCGCCGGCATCGACTGCTGCGCGGGCACCTGGTACGCGTGGCCGGCGGCGGCGATGTGCTGCGGCACCGTGAAGCTCACCGTGCGCGTATCGGGGCGCGCGGAGAAATCGAACGCCGACGTGAGGTCGCCGCAGACCGACCGGCGCCACGCGCTGATGTTCGGCTCCTTCACGCCGAAACGCGCTTCGAGGAAACGCAGCACCGACGTGTGATCGAACGTCTCCGAGCAGACCCAGCCGCCCTTCGTCCACGGCGAGATGATGATCAGCGGCACGCGCGGCCCGAGGCCGATCGGCTGGAGGCCGCCCGGGTCCGCGCCCGGCACCAGCGGGCTCATCTCGCCCGGGTACTTGTTCAGGTCGAGCAGTTCGTCGCCGAGGTTCGACAGCAGGTTCGACGACACGATGCCCTGGCCGCCCACGCCGCTCGTGACCGGCGGCACCGGCGGCACGACGTGGTCGAACAGCCCGTCGTTCTCGTCGTAGTTGAGGATGAACACCGTCTTCGCCCACACCTCGGGGTTCGACGTCAGCGCCTCGAGCACCATGTTGATGTAGAACGCGCCGTCGGTCGGCGACGCCTGCGGGTGCTCGCTGTACTTGTACGGCGACACGATCCACGATACCTGCGGCAGCCGGTTCGCCTGCACGTCGGCCTTCAGCTCGGCGAGCGTGTGGTCCGACGCGCCCTTGTCGACCAGCGGGCCGCTCGCGCCTTCCTTCACCTGGAAGCGCTTGAAGAACATCAGCGAATTGTCGGTGTAGTTGTCGGTCGGATCGCCCGGAATGCCGGTGCCGCCCTGGTACACCTTCCAGCTGATCTTCGCGTCCTCGAGGCGTTCGGCGTAGGTCGTCCACGTGTAGCCGTTCACGTTGTTGCGCTCGCCGATGCCAGGGCCGTTCGGCTGGTTGCCGTAGATGTTGCGCGGGTCGATCGTGCCGGTCCACAGGTAGATGCGGTTCGGCGCCGTGTCCGCGTGCGCGGAGCAGAAGTACGAGTCGCAGATCGTGAACGCGTCGGCGAGCGCGTAGTGATACGTGAGGTCCTGACGCTTCAGGTAGCCCATCGTCAGCACGTCCTGCTTCTGGTTCACCCACTGGTCCCACTGGCCGTTGTTCCAGGACAGGTGGCCGCTGCTCCAGCCGTGGTTGGTGCCCGGCTGGAATTCGGTCGTCTGCTTCGGATCGAGGTAGAACGGCAGCACGTACGGCGCGGCCGGGTCGAGTCCGCGCGAATGGTAGTTCTTCGTGAACACCGACGCCGGCGGCTGCTGCCACACCGGCGCACCGCTCGGCAGCAGGTGCGGACGCGGGTCGTTGAAGCCGCGCACGCCGCGCAGCCCGCCGAAGTAGTGGTCGAACGAGCGGTTTTCCTGCATGAAGATCACGACGTGTTCGACGTCGCGAATCGTGCCGGTGCGATACGCGGCCGGCGTGGCCAGTGCCTTGCGGATCGCGGGCGGAAAGCCGGCGTAGGCGGCCATCGCGCCGGCCGACTGGGCGGCGAGGCGCAGGAAATCGCGTCGATTGTTGGCGGACATGAAGAGGATCCTGTGGGTCGGTAAGGGTGGCGCCGGTCGAGCGGGGCCGGCGGTCGTGCGTTGCCGCTATTAGTCCGCACCGGCATGTCCCGGCCGTGACCGGTTCCAACAGGTTTCTTGCGCTCACCCCCAGCTTTTTTTCGAAGCGGCGCACGACGCGCCTTTCATCCGGCCGACACATGCGTACGCTACGCTGACGCGCGATGAAGAGGGGGGAGAAGCCGAGTCGTGTTCGATCAGCTGAAGGCGTTCCACGCGACCGTCAGGCAGGGCAGCATCACGCGCGCCGCGCGCCATCTGGGCGTGAGCCAGCCGACGATCGCCGCGCAGATCCGGCAGGTCGAGCAGTTGTACGGCGTCGAGCTGTTCTACCGCAGCGGCCGCAAGCTCGAGGTCACCGAGACCGGGATCGAGCTGCTGCCGCTCGTCGAGAAGATGATCGCGCTCGAGGCGCAGGCCGACATCATGCTGCGCAACGTCGGCGGCCTGTTCGAAGGCCATCTGCGGATCGGCGCGACGGGGCCGTACTACATCATGGACGCGGTCGGCCGGTTCTCGCATGCGCATCCGTCGATCGCGCTCACGTGCCGGATCGGCAATTCCGAGGAAATCCTGCAGGCGCTGCAGGAATTCCGCATCGACCTCGCGGTGTCGTCGCAGCGTAATGACGCGGACGGCCTCGAACGCAGGGTGATCTCCACCGATCCGCTCGTGCTCGTCGTGCATCGCGACCATCCGCTCGCGCGCTTCGACGCGATCGACGCCGCGCAGCTCGCCGATGTGCGGCTGCTGATGCGCGAGGAAGGATCGGTCACGCGCCGCTGCACGGAGACGATCCTCGCGGCGGCTGGCGTCGCGGCCTCGTCGGTCGCCGAGATCGGCAGCCGCGAAGCGATCCGCGAGGCAATCCTGCATGGCGTGGGCGGGAGCCTGTTTCCACGCGGCGAGGCTGAGCGCCATCCGGACCTGCGCGTCGTCGCGCTGCGGGGCGTCGACACGACGATCGACGAATACGTGTACTACCTGAAGGCGCGCCGCCAGAGCCCCGCGATCGATGCGTTCCTCGCGTGCATCCTGCGGGCGCAGCCCGCCACGCACGACGCGACACGCGCGGCGCGGCAGGTGAACGCGCGCTGAGCCGCCGCGCGTTCACCGGTTTCGCGTATTTCCCGTCGCCCCTGCCCTTTCCGGCGCTTTTCCCGCGCCTTCCCTCGTGGTCGTCCTCGTGCCTTCGTTGTTGCTTCCCGCCGCGCGCTACTTCGGCAGCGCGGGGATCATCCACGTCAGCACGTGCTGCTGCAGGAACACCAGCACGCCGAGCAGCAGCGTGAGGATCACGCTGTGCCAGAAGGTGCGCGCGAACACGACACCTTCCTGCCCTTTCAGGTCGGTCGTCGACACGCCCGTCGCGATGTTCTGCGGCGAGATCATCTTGCCCATCACGCCGCCCGACGAGTTGGTCGCGGCCATCAGCACCGGATCGAAGCCGAGCTGGCGGGCGGCGACGACCTGCAGGTTGCCGAACAGCGCATTGCCGGACGTGTCGCTGCCGGACAGGAACACCGCGATCCAGCCGAGCGACGCCGACACGAGCGGGAACAACGCGCCGGTCGACGCGACGCCGGTGCCGAGCGTGTAGCTGATCCCCGAGTAGTTCAGCAGGTACGCGAGCCCGACGATCATCATCACCGTGACGATCGCGATCCACGTTTGCCGCCACGTCTTGACCACGCATTCGAAGAACGCGCCCACGCCGGTGCGCGTCAGCACGGCCGTGATGATCGCCGAAAGGAGGATCGCGGTGCCGGTGCCGAGCGGCTGGAAGTCCCAGATCGCCGCATACGGCTTGTGGTACAGCGACACGAACACCGCGTTGTGCAGGCCCGGCCACTTGATCTTCACGTCGCCGATCGCCGCGATGTTCGCGTGCACCCAGACGATCACGACCACCGACACGACGAGCCACGGCAGCCAGCCGCCGAAGCCCGCGCGCGCGGCGCCGGCCGTGGCCGGCACGCTGCGCGCGAGCGCGTACTGCGGATCGGGCTGCGGCTTCCACACTTGCAGGAAGCCGATCGTGACGATCAGCGACGTGAGTGAGGACAGCACGTCGGTGAGCTGGTAGCCGAGGAAGTTCGACGTGACGAACTGCGCGATCGCGAAGCTGGCACCCGACACGAGCAGCGCGGGCCACAGCTTCGCGATCGAGCGCATGCCGCCGTATGCACCGACCACGTAGAACGGCAGCAGCAGCGCGAAGAACGGCAGTTGCCGGCCGACCATCGCGCCGAGCGTCGCGGGCGGCAGCGACGTGACCGCGCCGAGCACGGTGATCGGCACGCCGAGCGCGCCGAACGCGACCGGGGCCGTGTTGAACAGCAGCGTGTAGGTGAGCGCTTCGAGCGCGGGGAAGCCGAGCGCGATCAGCAGCGCGCTGGTGATCGCGACGGGCGTGCCGAAGCCGGAGATCCCTTCGAGCAGACAGCCGAACGAGAACGCGACGACGAGCAGCACGAGGCGGCGGTCGTCGGGCAGGTTGTCGAGCATCCACTGCCGGAACTGGTCGAAGCGGCCCGACTTCACCGCGATGTTGTACAGCAGCAAGGCGTTGAACACGATCCACATCACCGGCACGAGCGCGAGCGCCATGCCGGCGCCGACCGCGTTGAACGCGAGGCCGACCGGCATGCCCCACGCACCGATCGCGACCGCGAGGCCGGCGACGAGCCCGGCCAGCGACGCCTGCCACGCCGGCCGGCGCAGCACGCCGAGCGCGATCAGCGCGACCGCGATCGGGATCACCGCGACGAGGAACGACAGGAGCAGCGAGTTGGCGACGGGCGTCAACGGCTGCGCGAACAGGATGCCGGGCGGCAGGGCTGCGGTGGGATTCATCGTGTCTCGTGTCTCCGTGTCGATAGGAGTTAGCGCTTCAGCGCTTACTCCTATCCCATGCTTCGCGGTCGACGGGAGTTGGCGCTTTAGCGCTTGCTCCCGTCCCATGCTTCGCGGTCGGCAGGAGTTAGCGCTTTCGCGCTCGCTCCCATCCCATGCTTCGCGGTCGACCGAAGTTGGCGCCCTGGCGCCCGCGCACACCCCGCCCCCGTATCAAACGCGCGTTTCACGGCGGCGAAGGTCGCCCGACGCTTGCGCATGCAACCATGCCGCGGCGCCGACCGATCGGTCGCTTAAAAAAGGTTAGGAGGCGCATCGCGCTTGTACAAGGAGGGCAAGCCCGATGCGCGCGGCGCCGATACACGGCTTCCCCCGCACGCTGACTGGCAGCCGGCGGCCCGCTGACACGTGCGCCAGCAAGCCGCCGGCGCAATGTTGCTCAACCGGCAAAGGTGACTGATGGCGGGCGGGGTGTTTCGTTTGGCGTCCGAAGCCTAGACTGGCCGCATCGATTCCGCCCGTGCCGACGACGGCGCGGCGCCGGAAACCTCACGGAGCAAACACGATGAAAACCATGAAACTTGCGGCCTGCACGTTGCTGCTGATCGGCTCGGCTGTCGCCGCCCAGGCCCACGCCGCGTCGACATTGACGCGTGCGGAAGTTCGCCAGGAACTCGTGGAATTGCAGGCCGCCGGCTACCGGACGAGTCTCGCCAGCAGTCCCGACTTTCCGCAAAACATGCAGGCGATCATGCAGCGTGCCGCCCAGGCGCGCGGCGACGCGGCCGGCTACGGCAGCGACGGCCATGCGAACGTGGAATCGGGGAAGCCGGCGCTGCCGCACGTGGTCGATCGCGACACGTACGCGCATCATTGAAGCGGGTGAACCGGGCGGCTCGCGTGAACACGCGACCAGCCGGCCCGCAGCCGGCTACCCGCCGCGCGACGCGCAGCGGGTTGCTGCCATCAAACGCTGAAGCGGTTCAGCGTATACGCGCGATAGGCCGCGACGAACGCGTCGAATGATCCGGCCTCCTTCGCTTCCAGCTCGGCCTGCTCGGCCAGCGACTTCGCCGCGAGCGCCTGCTCGGCGCGCATCGTCTCCGCCGACGGCGGGTTCGCATGGAAATGCGCGGCATGCGCTTCGCTGTGCGCGAGCGCGAACGCGAGGAACGACTGCCCGTTCTCGCGCATCTCGCGCAGCACGCGCGCCGACGGCGTGCGCTCCGGATCGGCAAGCTTCTCGCGCTGCGCGGCGATCGCACGCGCATGCTCGTCGCCGCCGCGGATCTCGTCGAGACGGCGCCCGACGGTTTCGATATCGGCCATCAGGTCGTCCGCCCATGCCTGCAGCGTGACCGGCTGGCCGTCGCGCATCAGCGTGAGCCCCGGCTTGCGCCCGTCCATCGTCACGCTGGCGAAGTTCGCATTCGCTTCCTTGTACGCGTCGCAGTCGAGCGCGGGGCTCTCGTCGAGCGCACACGCGAGCAGGAACGCGTCGATGAAGCGGGCGGTCTCGAGCGCGATGCCGGTCGGCTCGAACGGATCGATGTCGAGGCAGCGCACTTCGATGTACTGCACGCCGCGCGACGCGAGCGCATGCAGCGGACGCTCGCCCGAATACGTGATGCGCTTCGGACGGATCGTCGAATAGAACTCGTTCTCGATCTGCAGCACGTTCGTGTTGATCTGGATCCATTCGCCGTCGCGATGCGTGCCGATCGCCTCGTACGGCGGATACGGCTCGCTCACGGCCGTCGACAGCGCGTCGAGATAGCCGGACAGGGTGTTGTAGTCGACGTGCAGCGCGGCCTGCGCGGTCGTGTTCGAGTAACCGAGGTCGCTCATCCGCAGGCTCGTCGCATACGGCCGGTACAGCGTGTCGGCATCGAACGCGTCGAGCTTGTGCGGCTTGCCGCGCAGGAATCTCGTGTCGAGCGCGGGCGATGCGCCGAACAGGTACATCAGCAGCCAGCTGCGACGGCGGAAGTTGCGGATCTGCGCGAGATAGCGCTCCGACTGGTAGTCGACGAGCGTGGCCGTCGAGCCTTCGTCCGCGTGCAGGCGCCGCCACACTTCCTCGTGCAGCGAGTAGTTGTAGTGGATGCCGGCGATGCATTGCATCGTGCGGCCGTAGCGATGCGCGAGGCCGCGGCGGTACACCGTCTTCAGGCGGCCGATGTTCGACGTGCCGTAGTCGGCGATCGGGATTTCATCGTCGGCCGGCAACAGGCCCGGCATCGATTCGTTCCACAGCATCTCGTCGCCGAGCGACGCGTACACATAGCGGTGCAGATCGTCGAGGCGTTCGAGCGTGAGCGACGCGTCGGGTTCCGCCGGCGTGATCAGTTCGATCAGCGCTTCGGAATAGTCGGTCGTCAATGACGGATGCGTGAGGGCCGAGCCCAGCGCGCGCGGATGCGGCGTAAACGCGATCATCCCGTCGCGCGTCACGCGCAGGCTTTCCTTTTCGATGCCGCGCAGGCCGTCGGGCAGATGCTGCCGCGTCGGGCCCGAGCTCAGCGCTTCGAGACGATTCAGCAGCAGTTCGGACTGGCGGTGAGTCATGGTGTTCGACATGGAGACGCAAGTGCGTGACGGACGCGCGCGGAACGCCGCGCGCGGCCGGCTGGATTATTGGTCGCTTCGTTGGTAGCGGGCACTTTAACATCTCGCCGAAACACGCGCTTGAGGTGGCGCAGGGCGGTGCGCGCCCGCCGCAGCGGGCCGCCGGGCGGGCCGATGGCGACGATCGCAGCGTGCGCGTCCGAGTGCCGTCGGCACCGCCGGACGCGGCGATCACGTGAAATTCGTCGGACGGAATGCGAACGGCTTGAATGGCTCGAACGGTGCGTGCAGCAGCGCCGACAGGTGCAACCCGCGCCGCCGAACGCGCCGTGCGATATCGTCGAGCCTCGGTCGACCGTACGCCGGCGGCGACAGGCGGCGTAGCGGCTTGATCGCCATCGGCCGTCGCAACCGTGAGGACGACCGACCGATCGCTGCCGGACCTGCGCCCACCGCGGGTTGCATCGCGGCGTTGCCCGGTCGTCCCGCGGGCCGGCCACCGCGACCGTCATCCGCCGCGCGCGCCGCCGGCCCGGTCCGCCACGTCGTTCCACAGATGAAGCGCCGCATACGCGCGCCACGGCCGCCAGCCTTCGGTACGGTGCTTCTGGCTCGCGAGCCGGTCGAGCGACGGATCGCGCGCGGTGATCGA
This sequence comes from Burkholderia sp. Tr-862, assembly GCF_011753085.1. NCBI lineage: Bacteria > Pseudomonadati > Pseudomonadota > Betaproteobacteria > Burkholderiales > Burkholderiaceae > Burkholderia > Burkholderia sp. Tr-862. The sequence goes on along the minus strand of NZ_VWWG01000073.1, from coordinate 431 downwards.
CTGCATCAGCACCAGATCGGACGCCGGCCACGCGTCGGGGTCGCGCCACGCACGCATCGCGATGTATTCGACGGTCCACGGGCCGATGCCGGGCAGATCGAGCCACGCGCGGCGCAATGTCCCGAGGTCGGCCTGCGCGGGATCGAGCGGCACGTGGCCGGCCGCCACCGCGCGTGCCATGCCCGTCAGCGCCGCGGCTCGCTTGCCGGGCATCCCGATCTTCTCCAGATCGCACGAGGCGAGCGCGTCCGGCGTCGGGAAACGCCAGGCCGGCGCGCCGTCCGGCGTCGACATGCCGTCGTCGTGCACGACGCGCTCGCCGGCCCGCTGGACGAGCCGGCCGACGATCGTCGTCGCCGCCTTCACGCTCACCTGCTGGCCGACGATCGCGCGCACTGCGAGCTCGAACCCCGACCAGGCGCCCGGCACGA